>DASXDC010000269.1:0-8030 GCA_036490855.1 Chthoniobacterales bacterium | reverse complement strand
TAATGGATTCGGGGCCGCCTACGCCGCCGCCACAATCAATCGCCTTCTCGGCTGATGCGGCCGGTTCCAGCCCGCGCTATCTTGAGTGATGCCGACACAGGGAGGTTCGATTCGACTGTTCCGCTTCGCGGGCATCGAGGTCTTTCTGCACTGGTCGTGGTTTTTGATCGCGATTTATGAAGTGCAGATGTGGCGTTCGATTTTTTCTTCGCCGGTGTGGGCCGTGTTGCTTTACCTCGGCTTATTCGTTCTCGTGACGATGCATGAGTTCGGCCACGCCCTCGCCTGCCGGCAAGTCGGCGGCCACGCTGATCGCATCGTCCTTTGGCCGTTAGGCGGAATTGCCTTCGTCAATCCACCGCCGCGCGCCGGGGCGATGCTCTGGAGCATAGCGGCCGGACCGCTGGTCAATCTTCTCCTCGCCCCCATTTTCGCCTTTCTTCTCCACACCGCCGGAAACGCAGGATGGATGGCGACGAACCCGGATGCCTATCTCGTCCTGCGCTGGCTCGGCCGGATCAATCTCGGACTTCTTCTTTTTAATCTCCTGCCGATCTATCCGCTCGACGGCGGGCAGATTTTGCGCGCAATCCTTTGGTTTCCGTTAGGCCAAATCCGGAGCCTTTTTATCGCCACGGCGGTCGGGTTCGCGGGCGGCGCTGGCCTCATCCTTGTCGCGCTTTGGTGGCAGTCATTCTGGATCGGCATCATGGCCTTTTTCCTTCTCAGCCAGGCGGTGGTCGGCTGGCGCCAGGCCCGGTACCTCCAGCTGGAAGCGGCCGCCGCGCCGGTCACGCCGGGAGAAGCGCACCTCCCGGAGAGAAAGCCGGTTCTTTAGCAGCCTTTTCGCCTAACGAGATTCTTTTTCGATCCAGCTGGTGAGCTGCGGCACGAGCCGGTGCTTGAATTCGGAGCGGAAGCCAATCTCGTCGACTGCTTTTTCCACCGCCTTCGTCGCAGCCTGCGGGAGATTCGTCTGCGCGAATTTCTGCAGCGTCTGCGCCTCCTGGGGATCGGAGAAAAACGTGAAAAGGCCGGGGGCAAAGTTGTTGATTCCGAGAGCATCCTGCTTCGCGAGAAGTTCCTTCATGTGCTCGCGGGCGAATTCCCAGACCAGATCAGGATGTTCGCCCTGCCGTGCCACCATAGGCAGGAGAAGGGCGGCGCGGCTGGTCGGCAATTCTTCGGTGAGCGCAAGTGGCATCGTCCGCCTAACGAGTTTGGGATCGAGCGCGTTCGCCAGTGCCTGGTAATAATTTTGCTTTTCTTCCGTGCTGCTCGTCTTGAGCCCGAGCTTATGCAATTTCTCCCACGTCTGCGCGTCGCTATAACGACCGACGACTTTTAAAACAACCGGCCGCAGATTCGGCGGAATGGCGCTGGGATCGGAAAGAAATTGGTCGAAACGCGAACGGCAGCCGGCCACCACATCGGAGTCGTCGAGAAAACCGAGGCCGCGGATGAGCGACGCGCGCAAAAACGAGCGCTGGAGCGGTTCGCCGGTCTTCCCTTCCCAGCCGACCCGATCGAAGGCAGGACGCAAAAGAAGCCGCGCATATTGTTGGAAACGCGGCCGGAGCGGATCGCCCACGAGAAGCCGGTTCACGAAAACAAAGGTGTCGATGACCTGGTCGTAGACCGCGAGCTGATCGTCGTTCAGCACCTGATTGACGAGGCTGAGGTAATGCGAAAGCGGCTGTCGATCCGCCTCCACCAGCGCCCAGCCGTCAATCAGTAAATTGACCCGGTCGGCTTCCGAGACGTGGCTGATCTGCGCCAGAAGCAACTTCCAGGAGGCGTCGTCGTATTCGACCCGGTAGTATCCGGCATCACCCACGTTCAGCTTGAGCGCGCGATCGGGCGGCAACTCGTTAGGCAAGTTTGCCGTCTTCTCGCGGAGGAGAAATCCGTTGGTCGCCGGCTGCAGCTCGGTCACGTAGGTGAGCGGGATTTGCCATCGCTCCGCCGGCGGATGCGGGAAGTGGACCGTGAAGCGTTCCTGCGTGAGCTTCACGCTGTTGCCGTCGCGGCTCACTTTCACGAGCGGAAATCCTGGTTGCTCCGTCCAGCCGGGCGCAATTTCGCCAATCGGCTTGCCGGACGCTTCAGTCAGCGCCTGCCAGAGATCGGCCGTCGTTGTATTCGAATATTTGTGGGCGGCGATGTATTTCCGGATGCCGTCGCGGAACACATTTTCCCCGAGAAAACTTTCCAGCATGCGAATGATCGACTGGCCCTTGCGATAGGTGATTTCATCGAAGGCGCTGTTCGCTTCCGCCTCCGTCCGGATCGTCTGCTGCACCGGGTGCGTCGTCGAACGCGCGTCGGTTTCCATCGCGGCGTCTTTTGGAAAACCGATTCGCCGGGTCGGATCACGCGGCGCGCTCCGGCGCAGCCATTCGTTCCACTCCGGATTGAAATGGTCGGTGCACTTCGCGCTCATCCAGGAGGCAAACCCTTCGTTCAGCCAAATATTATCCCACCACGCCATCGTGACGAGGTCGCCGAACCATTGATGCGCCATCTCATGCGCGACGACAGCGAAGATATCTTGCTTCGTGCCGGCAGAGGAATTCTTCGGATCGAAAAGAAGAACAGATTCGAAATAAGTGATGCCGCCCCAGTTTTCCATCGCGCCACCAAATCCCCCCGGCACAGCGATGAGATCGAGCTTCGGCAGCGGGTAAGGCAGACTAAAGTATTCGTTGTAGTAATGGAGAATCCTGGCTTCGCTTTCGAGCGCGTAGCGGCCCATCTCCGCCTTCCCTTTTGTCGTCACGACGCGCAGTTTCACGCCATCCTGTTCGCCTTCGATCGTGTCGAATTCTCCCGCGCAAAGCACGACGAGATAACTCGACATCGAGGGCGAGACGCCGAAGCGGACTTCCTTGCTGTTGCCCTCCTTTTTCTCGTTCTCGACCGGCATGTTGGAAACGGCCGTGAACTTCTCCGGGACGACGGCGGTCAGTTGAAAACGAGCGCGGAAACTGGGTTCATCCCAACAGGGAAACATCCGGCGCGCGTCAGCCGCTTCGAACTGCGTCCCAAGCATGATCTTCTTATCGTTGGTCCCCTGCTCCTGGTAACGCGCGTAGAAGAGGCCCTGCCCCTGGACGTTGATTTTGCCGCTGAATTTGAGCGACAGCTGGTGCTCGCCCGCGGCCAGCTCGTTAGGCAAGGTCAGGCTCAGGGTTTGCTCCGCCGGGTCGAGCTTGATCGCCTTTGCCGGCAGCGCCTTTCCGTCGAGGGAGGCGGAAGCGATTTCCAACTCGAGGGCGTTGAGCACGAGCTTCGTGACCGGCTTTTCCACCTTCAACCCGATCGTCTCCGTGCCACTGAAGGTGAGCTTATCGAGATCGGGTGCGATGCGGATCGTGTAGTCGACCGGCACCACTTCCTTCGGCAGCTTCCCGGGCGTGCTGGCAAAATCGAATTTCCCTTCCGCCTTCAGACGCGGAGAGAAAATGAGAAAGGACATAGCGGCGAGGAGAAAAAAACGCATGGGGCACTAAACGCCACGGGGCGCGCTCTGCAATTCCACGACTCTCCGCTATTGCACGACGAGCATCAGGAGCAATTGCCCGGCACCGATCTGCGGACCTTTGATCACGAGCGGACTGCTCTGGCTCAGGGTGGCAGTCGTTTCCAGCAGTAATTGCCGATCCTGATACAACTGCAGATTGACGCGGTAGCCATCCCGCGTGACCCCGCGAGGATCGACATGAAGCGAGAAATGTTTGCTCACCGCCAGCCAGGTTGATTCGTCGTTTTGCAGCGCGCGATGCGACTGGCCGATGACTTCGAACTGGTTGTAGCCAAAGGTGCGGCGCAACGTTCCGTCGAGCGGCCTTACTTCCGGCGGGGCCGGAGCAGGCCTGGGGGCATTCGTGGCCACGACGAGACCGCTCCAGACTTTGCCCGCGCGCCGCGGCTTTCCGCCTCGACGCGGCTTGGCCTCAACAGTCGAACTCCACAACGCGAGTGCGATGAGCGCGGCGAAGAGAGTTCGGACCATTAGCTATTTCGCGGCATATTCGCTCGGCAGCGATTTGAGCCCATCGACCCAGAGGACCGTGACTCGATCCTGCTGCGTCTGGAAAATCGAAACCGTCGCGTAGGGATTTACCTTTGGGTCCACCTGCGCGTTCAGGATCTGCGTCAGATATTCAGACTGTTCCGGCGCCGGGTGCTCGCGCATGACAAAAAAGGTGCAGACGGCGAAGACGGCGAGTGAAGTCGCGCCGGTCCAAAGCAGGCGGCGAATCGTCCACCAGCTCTCGCGCGCCCGCGATGCCGGAATGGATGCAGCGCTTCTCGAGTCCGCTTCGATCCGCTGGCGAAGCTGATGATGGAAAAATTCGTCGTTCCCCATCGCTCGCGGCTGCAGCTGCTCCTTGAGGAGTGCACCCAGCCGAAGTGTCTGCAGCTTCTCCGCCTCGGCCCCGGCACGATCGTCGAGCGATGCCTCAAATTCGGCGCGCTCTGTCGCGCTCATCTCGTTATCGACCCAGGCGGTCCACTTCTCCTCAAACGTTTTCATAAACATCTCTCAACAAAGTCTGCAATTTTTTCCGGGCGTAGAACAAGCGCGACATGACCGTGCCGATGGAACAGCCTAACGACTCGGCAATTTCGTGATACTGCATCCCCTCGATTTCCTTCATCAAAATGACCGCGCGATGCTCGGGCGAGAGTTGCGCGATGGCAGCGTCGATTCGGCCGCGAATTTCCTTTTGCTCCATCCGCTCGTGCGGGAGCGCGTCAGCATGGGGTACGGTGCGCGACCCGGGTTCGATCTCGCGCAGCCGTATCGTATCGTCGAATTCTGTGCCGCCGCCTTTCACCTGTTTCTTGCGCATGGCATCGATCGTCACGTTCATCACGATGCGATAAATCCAAGTGTAAAAGGAGGATTGCCCGCGAAAGCGGGCGATCGATTTCCACGCCTTGAGGAAGCTGTCCTGAGCAAGATCCCATGCGTCCTGCTCGTTATGCACCATATTGTAAATCATGCCGAAGATGCGGTTGCGATAGCGGCCCACCAACTCGTCGAACGCCGCGCTGCTGCCAGCCTGCGCTTCCTTCACGAGGTCGAGGTCAGGGACATCGGCCTGCGCCGCAGTCGTTTCCGTGTCCATTTTTAGACGGGCGCAGCCCCCGATTCATTCAACCGCTAGAGGCTGCCGTAACGCCGCAGCCATTCACCGCGGAATTCGCCCATTAACAGGATGACCCCGTCGCGCACTTGGAATATCCGTTGTTTGACGGCGACATACTGCTCGGGCGTGATCGATTTCTCGGCCAAAAGCTGGCCGGAGGCGTCGAGCGCGACGGTGACCGCTTTCAACGAACGCTTCAGATACGCGATCGTCATCCCGAGTTCCTCTGCTTCCTCATCGCTTAGGGCAGCGGCCAGCTTCGCGGCGGCGAGCGCGGTGTGCGTCGCCAGTTTGACGGCAGCCGGATCACTCTGCAGCGCCGGAGTCGACTCGAAGAGTTGATCGATCCAAATCGTTAGGGCAAAGGCCGCCCGATAAAGCGCGTGTTGCTCGAAGCTTTCCGCATCGCCAGGACATCGCTCCAAGGCTGCGCTCTCCTCCTCCTCTTCCTCAGCCGTCTCCTCGAGGAAGCTCTCCAGATCCTCGTTCCAATCCTCACCCTCCTCTTCATTGGGACGGCACCAACCCATCTCGCGCGCCACGATCTCGTCCCGTTGCGGATCGTCGATGTATCGCTCGAGCAGCTCCATGTATTTCTCCGTCTTCTGATCCTGCTGCTGGAGAAACCGCTCCCACTCGTATTCATCCCAAGCGCGGTCTGAGTCGTGCTCGGCCATGAGTTTTATGTAGGCCAGCTTAAGAAGCTGCGCAAAAAAGTTTTGTGGCGTTTCGCCCGCTCCTCACCGGAAAAGAGGACTTTTTGACCCCTATCAGTCTCCGCCCTTAAACTCGCCTATGCGCACGAGCGAAGAGGAGGACGAACAGTTCTATCGCGACACCGAGACGGTCGCATTTCCGAAGATCAACGATCGTCAGCTCGCCCTCCTCGAATCGTTAGGCAAACGGCGGATCCTGCAGAGCGGCGAGATGATTTTTAAGGCTGGCCAGCGCGATCTTCCCCTAGCCGTCATCCTGCGCGGCGAAATCGAAGTTTTCGAAAAACGCGAGGAAACCGAACAGATTCTCGGCGTCCCCGGTCCGCGCGATTTCGTCGGCGACGTCGCGATGCTCCAAGGCACCTCCGCCCTCGCCAGCGCCCGGGTCAAATCCGACGAGGCGGAAATCCTTGAGGTGACCGCGGCCAACCTGCGCCGCGCGCTCGCGGAGCTGCCGGGCGTTTCCGAGCCAATTGTGAATGCGTTTATCATGCGGCGGCAGCGCCTCATGCGCGATCCCGAGTTTGCCGGTTTCCGGATCATCGCGCAGCGCGATTCGCGTGATGGACATCAGCTGCACGACTTCCTGGGGAAGAATCACGTGCCGCATCGGCTGATCGAATTCGAAAGCGAACATGGTCAGACGCTCGCGCGGCGCTTTAACCTAACGACGCGCGGCCTGCCCACGCTCATCAGCGCGACCGGCGCCCCGCTGCGACGGCCTTCTTTGCGCGAGGCCGCGCAAATCGCGGGCTTGCTCCGCCCGCTCGCGGCCGCTGGCGAAGAGGAGATCCATTGCGATCTCACGATCGTCGGCGCGGGCCCGGCCGGGTTGGCTGCGGCGGTCTACGCGGGGTCAGAAGGTCTTAAAACGGTCGTCCTTGAAAGTTACGCACCCGGCGGTCAGGCCGGCTCTTCTTCCTTGATCGAAAATTTTTTTGGGTTCCCGACTGGCATCAGCGGCGGTGATCTGACCTATCGGGCGCAGCTCCAAGCTTATCGTTTTGGCGCGAAATTCTCCACACCCTCCCAAGCCCTAACGATTATTTTGCGCGACGACGGTGAATATCGCGCCTGTCTGCAGATCGAAGGTTGCAGCGCGAGCCTGCGCTCGAAATGCGTCCTCATTTCGACCGGCGCCGATTACCGGCGCCTCGAAGCTGAAGGGCGCGAGGAGTTCGAGGGCTCGGGCGTTTATTACGCCGCGACCGCGCTCGAAGGCCAGCTTTGCCGTGGCGCGACCGTGATCGTAGTCGGCGCGGGCAACTCCGCCGGGCAGGCCGCGATGTATTTATCGGAAGGCGCCGCCAAAATCCTGTTGGTCGTTAGGGGAGACGATCTCGGGAAGAGCATGTCGACCTATCTCTCGCGGCGAGTCGAGACGCATGACAGAATTGAGATTCTCTATCACACCGAGATCCGTCGCCTAACCGGTCGGAAAACACTCGAAGCCGTGGAGCTGGAAAACACGCAGACAGGGGAACGTCGCACCGTCGAGACACCGGCTGTTTTTTCCATGATCGGCGCCCATCCCTGCACCAACTGGCTCCCGCCCGAGATCGCTCGTGACGAAAAGGGTTTCATCAAAACCGGCAGCGCGGTGATCGATGCTCCTGCCTGGCAGAAGAGCAAACGCACCCCCGGTCCGCTCGAAACCAGCATGCCGGGAATCTTTGCCGCGGGCGACGTGCGCTCCGGTTCCGTCAAGCGCTGCGCCGCCGCGGTCGGTGAAGGCGGAATGGCAGTCGCCGGCGTGCAGGAAGCGCTGGCGGCTTCCGCCTAACGAATAGGCGTCGCACGACGAAGGCACGCGCCTGACCTGCGTCAGACCAGACTCGAAGCTGCTTTTGCTTCCGCTCGCTGCGTTTGTAAACGCAACTGCCCGCAAGCCGCCGCGATGTCGTGGCCTTTCTCGCGCCGCAAAGTCGCGACCGCGCCATGCTCGCGCAGGATGCGGAGAAAACTCTCCTGCCGATTGCGTGAAGGCCGCGTCCACTCGAGGCCTTGGACGGTGTTGTAGGGAATCAAATTGATCTTGGCCGAGAGCCGCCGCGCGTGCCGCGCAAGGAGGTGTGCCTGCTCGTCGCTATCGTTCACACCCGCGATGAGAATGTATTCGAACATCAGTCGCTTCTTCTGCGCGACGTAGGCGTCG
>DASXDC010000268.1:0-14171 GCA_036490855.1 Chthoniobacterales bacterium | reverse complement strand
GCCCATGCGACCACGCTGCCGATTGAGGCCTCGGGTGAGAAATAAGTTTCCCAGGCGCGGCGGGCCGCAGCTCCCATCTCGAAGGCGCGGTCTGCGTAGTGTTCGATCAGTCGCGGCACGTCGTCAATCTCCCTCTCCCGGACACGAATAGAAAACTCCTCCCAGTTTGGCCCAAGCGGCAGCGCAAGATCGTCCGCCACAATCACCGGAACACTCGAGGCCTCGATCGCCTCAAAAAGACGAATCGAAGAGGCGCTGACCCCGCGCGGACAAACGACGAAGCGAGAGCGTCGCGTGATCTCACGGAAGGAATCGAGCAGGTCATCCTTGTTCTCTTTTTCCCACCAATAATGCCGATCGCTTTTCGAGGAAGAATCGAGCACGACGGCGCGAGGATGCCGCCACTGCAGAATTTTTTCACGGATCGGATGTGTTCGCGACGATCCGACGAAGGAGAAGAGAAGATCCTTCTGCGCTGCTTCGTCGGCCGAAAAAGAGAAGCGATGGATATGCGATGAGATGTAATGTGCAGGCAGCGCCCATCCGCGCCGGACCCAGCGAAGGGGTGCGGCGGGATAGAGGCCGCGCAGAGAGGGGAATTGATTGTCATCCGGTGAATAGACAATCAGCTTGCCGGCGTAGGGTTGATAAATTTTGCTGGATCTTAGCGCCTCAAAGCGGAGACCGTAGCCCGCGTTTTGGATCGGAGCGAGAATGAGGTCGGCTGAACCGGGATCATCCGTCAGGAGATGCGTGGTTTGAAGGGCGAAGCCGGCGCGCAGTTGGTCGTAGCAGGTTTCCGCTAATGGAGGCAGAGCCGTCACCACCTGCTTCGGCGGGAGCAGGAAGACCTTCGTCGCGGGTGCTGTTAGCTGCATGGAGACGAACCTAAACGCCTAACGACAAGTCCAGCCTCACGAATTTTCGAAGGGTCGACTCGTGGACGACGATCAGGTTGTTCATGTCACGGAATCCTGCGAGGCGGACCCGGCCGAGGGCAAGAAATAAGCGGTCTTTCTTTCTCAAATCCGCGGGAGGCGAATGCTGTGCAGCTATCGCACGGTCAGAACCGCATTTGCGCTTGTGACGCTGCCCGCGCTGTTCGTGACGACGACTGAGAACAGGGCGCCATTGTCGGCGCTGGTTACAGCGGGTGTCGTATAGGAAGACTTGGTAGCTCCGCTGATATTTGTTCCATTCTTGCGCCACTGGTAGGTGAGAGGAGCGCCGGTTGCGGTGACGGTGAACCTCGCGGTCTTACCCGCCCGCACGGTCGCATTGGCTGGTTGGGTGATGATGGTTGGAGATGTCTTCAGGGTCAGTGTGGCATTCGCGCTCGTCACGCTGCCGCCGCTGTTGCTGACTATGACTGAGAAAAGGGCGCCGTTGTCCGACGAGGTGGCCGGAGGGGTGGTGTAAGAAGACTTGGTCGCGCCGGTGATATTGCTGCCGTTCTTTCTCCACTGGTAGGTCAGCTTGGGCGCCCCGGAGGCGGTCACACTGAACTTTGCCGTCTCGCCGACCGCCACTGTCTTACTCACCGGTTGGGTTACGATCGAGGGAGGCGCGGGGGTGGGAGAGGGCGTCGCGGTGGGACTTGGAGTGGGAGTGGCAGTCGGCGTAGGAGTCGGCGTGGGGGTTGGGGTTGGCGAAGGAGTGGGTGTGGTGGTCGGCGTAGGAGTCGGTGTGGGGGTTGGGCTTGGCGTAGTGGTGGGTGATGGTGTCGGAGATTCGGTAGGGCTCGGCGTCGGAGTGTCGGTTGGAGTTGGGGTTTCGGTCGGAGACGGCGTGGGAGTTTCGGTCGGCGTAGGCGTCTCCGTCGGAGATGGCGTGGGCGTTTCGGTCGGAGAGGGAGTCTCGGTGGGAGATGGCGTTGCGGTTGGTGAAGGCGTCGGAGTTTCGCTCGGGGTCGGGGTAGCAGTCGGAGAGGGCGTGGGCATTTCGGTCGGAGAGGGAGTCTCGGTAGGCGTAGGCGTCTCGGTCGGAGAGGGCGTCGGAGTTTCGGTCGGAGAGGGAGTCTCGGTGGGGGTTGGGCTTGGGGTCGGCGTGGGTGATGGTGTCGGAGATTCGGTAGGGCTCGGTGTCGGAGTTTCGGTCGGAGAGGGCGTTGCGGTTGGTGAAGGCGTCGGAGTTTCGCTCGGAGTGGGAGAGGGCGTGGGCGTTTCGGTCGGAGAGGGAGTCTCGGTAGGCGTAGGCGTCGGAGTCTCGGCGGGAGAGGGTGTCTCGGTGGGCGTAGGCGTCGGAGTCTCGGTGGGAGACGGAGTTGCGGTCGGTGAAGGCGTTGGAGTTTCGCTCGGAGTCGGAGTAGGAGAAGGTGTCTCTGTAGGTGTCGGCGTAGCCGTAGGAGTGGGCGATGGAGTCGGGGGGGGGGGAGTAGGAGAAGGTGTCGGTGTCGGTGTCGGAGTGGGAGTTGGAATGGACATGGCGAGAAAATGCGGGCCGCCTCCCGTGTTGCAGAACAAACCAAGATAGGCGCCCGTGGAAGAAAACTTCTCGATCGTGCTCGTAATGTTGCTCGCTACATACAGGTTCCCAGCACTGTCGAAAATCATGCCGTGCGGGCCTCGCAAAGGACTGGACGCGAAGATTCCCAAGTCCGTGCCGTCCGATGCGTACTTCTCGACCGTGTTATTGTAAAAATCCGAAACGTAAACGTTATCCGAGGTGTCGATCGCGAGTCCGTAGGCGAGCTTAAAATTCTTCTCGGCGAAAACCGACCATACTCCGGTGGGTGTCCGCTTTTCGACCGAGCCCATCCCGGTCGACCCACCATAGGCGTCGCTGACGTAAAGGTTACCCTGGCTATCGAAGGCCAGATCGACCGGGTGCTTGAGGCCGGAGCTCCCATCAGCGAAAACGGCGCCGACCCCATCAGGCGTGAACTTTTCAATCGTGCCGCCAGGAGAATTCGCGACGTAAAGATTACCCGCTTTGTCGATCGTCATCCCGTGGGGGCCTTTTAACCCCGTGGAGGCAAAAACCGAAAGAGTGCCATCCGGAGCGATCTTTTTCACCACGAAGCCGCCGGCAGCGTCGTCGCTGCCGACAAACAAGTTTCCCGCGGCATCGAAGGCCAGGCCGGTTGGCCTCACAATCGAGGCGAATGTCCCGAGATTTGCGCCGGTGAATGAGAAGGAGAGAACTGTACCGCTCTGATAATTGGTTTCATAGAGGGTAAAGAGAGGTGGGGTCGGGCTGGGCGTGGGAGTGATACTCGGGGTAGGCGTTGGAGAAGGTGTCGGGGTCGGGGTGGGAGTTGGCGTTTCCGTCGGGGTCGGTGAAGGGCTTGGAGTTACGGTTGGAGGAACGCTGGGGCTGGGCGTGGGAGTCGGCGTTTCGGTTGGGCTTGGCGTAGGGGTGGGAGTAGGGGATGGCAACTCGTCCAGAGTGAAGCTTGTTCCCACTTCTCTAGAACAATCGGTGATATCTTCTTCGTGGCCGACCCGAGAGGTAAGACTACCGCCGTTGGATAGCCAGCCGAAGCGGTTGTCTAGATTACCGGCGCCGTCGTCTTTCCGGTAAGTCAATGTCCAGTCATTCAACGGGTAGAAGTCCGACCCGTCGGATGCGGTCATCTCGATATATTCAACCTCACCGAGCTGGGCGTTAAGGATACCCTCAGCGGAGCCTGAATATTCTTGATTTAGAACGAGCGGATCTTGGGCCGAGAGGTATTCCGCGCTCCGACCGGCAAATAATAATCGGCGCTTTGGATCGATTCGCCGTTGATCTCTACGTCAAACCTCCAGATCACAAAGGTGCCGAGGAGAGGAACGAAGTCGCCGGCTGCATTCTTGGCCAGACTCCCTTCTGGATTAACGACTGTATCGCCTTTCGTGACAGTCCATTTTACAGTAACCGGCAAAGTGGCCAGCGCTTCACGCGTATAAATGTTCTTGGCCAAAGTTCCCGCACCGTCGACGTCTTCAAAGACACGTCCGAATTTCGGAGAGAGCAAAGGATCGGCCAGGAGAGCAACTCCATGCCCGTCGTCGGGCCAAGAGGGCTGCAGACTGGAAAAAGCAAGGCCGAGCGCGGGGAAAGTAGTGATTGTCGGTGGATCTGATAACTGACTTCCGACGATATCATCAGCGAAACTATGACCGGAGTCCTCAATTTCGATTGAAAGTGAGCAGGTCCCGGTCTCGCCCGAAAAGCCGATGCTATTAGATTCAAGACGCATCTCAAAAGGATTCGGAGGGCTCGGAACGAAGTCATACTGAACGATGTTGGCAGTCCACGTGAGTTGAGTCAGTCCTGCATGATTGAACTTGGTGCCATCGAGGTCTAGACGGCATCCGGCGGTTCCGCCAAGGGCTGAAGTAGCCGCAGTAAAGTAAGTTATCCCGACCCAACAAACGAAGATAAGAATCGAGACATCCGCTTTCGCGAAACGCCGGCTCTCCTTCATTAATTGGACGCAGGAAGAGTGTTCGGGGTTTTTCATGGTGGTGAGCGGAAGAGTTTCTGGGCCTGTGGGCCTGGAGAGCACGGCGAACTTCAAATGATTCGCCGTGATTTCAGATCTGCCAGAGCGAGCGAAGAGGATGATATTGATGAACAAATGTCAATCTTAAAAGTGCCGCTCAAGTGGCTTAACCGGTCGGTGCCCGCGCGGCGGCGCCCAACGGCCCCACTCCGGCAGGTCCGCGAGATGCCAAATGTGAGCCGCTCCAGCGTTCGATCATACTCTCGCCCCTTGGTCCATAACTTTTAGTCGTTATGGACGATCGCCTTCTCGCAATCGTAGCGGGCTGGAGTCTCATCCGCATAACAGAAATAGGGGAGGGCGCGTCTTCCAAGCGGCCGAGGGCCGACCCGCACTTGACAGTGTATTTTGCAATAGCAGTGGTAAAAACGCGACCGACAAATTGAATGAATTTCAGCGTGCCGACCCGAGAAGTTCTCGCCGCTGACGTTGACGCACTCGTCCGCTTCGTGCGACGCTCGGGCGATGCTGGAGGCGGCAAGAACTTCGGTTTTTCGGAAGACGACGGAAGCTTTCACCGCAGGTGCGATGACGCTCCCGCAACGTTTCTTCGTCGCGCCGGAGGTTTTTGCCGAAGAGCAAGTGAAGATCGCCGGCCGCCATTGGCTTTGCGTCGGACACCAGAGTCAACTTCCGACGCCCGGAGATTACCTTGTCCGAGCGGTGGCGGACGAGAGCATCATCGTTACTCGAGATCAAACAGGAGACGTCCGCGCCTTTTATAACGTCTGTCGTCATCGCGGGACGCGTCTCTGCGAAGAAAGCAGCGGACACCAGAACGCGATTCAATGCCCTTATCACGCCTGGACTTACGCGCTCGACGGAAGGCTGCTCGGTGCGCCGCAGATGGACGCAGTTCCTGGATTCGAAAAGGCAAATTACTCGCTGCATATCGTGCAGCTTGGACTTTGGGAGGGCTTTATTTTCGTTAATCTGGCGCAGGCGCCATCACCGCTTTCGACGGTTTTCGCACCGTTGATTGGGAAGTTCGGGGACTGGAATTTGCCGCGGCTCCGGTCGGCCCGCCGAATCGAGTACGACGTGCGCGCGAATTGGAAACTGATCTTCCAGAACTATTCGGAATGCTATCACTGTCCGCTCGTCCACCCCGCCCTCGCCCGGGTTTCGCCCTACGATTCGGCGGAGAACGATCTCTCGGAAGGTCCGTTCCTCGGTGGCTTCATGACAATCGCAAAAGGCGCCAGCCTAACGATGAGCGGCAACGCTTGCGCCCGGCCGGTCGGGGCGATCGGCGGCGAGAATGACGGACGCGTTTTCTATTACTCGATCTTCCCCAATATGCTCCTGAGCATGCACCCGGATTACGTCATGGTGCACCAGCTCTGGCCGCAGTCGCCGCACCGGACGATGATTGAAT
Source organism: Chthoniobacterales bacterium (assembly GCA_036490855.1). Taxonomy (GTDB): domain Bacteria; phylum Verrucomicrobiota; class Verrucomicrobiia; order Chthoniobacterales; family UBA10450; genus Palsa-1392. The sequence continues at coordinate 8,304 of DASXDC010000268.1, read as the reverse complement.
GCGATTGGTTTTTTCATCCGGACGCCTTTGCGCAGCCGGACTTTCGTCCTGACGACGCGATCGAGTTCTGGGACATGACGAACAGGCAGGACTGGCACGTCTGCGAGCTGAGCCAGGCGGGAATAGCTTCGCGCGCCTACCAGCCGGGCCCTTACTCCTCCCGCGAAAGCATCCCAGCCGCCTGGGATCGCGAATATCTCCGCGTGATGGGCGAGGAAATGCCTGCCGCTTAGCCGCCGGCCATCGCGCCGATGATGAAGAACGGCTCGCGGCCATCCGCGATCGCTTCGGGCAGCGGTTCGTCCGGCGATTCGTGGGAAAAATCTTCTCCGCAACAAAAGAACCTGACGAGCGGCCGGCGCCGGAGTGTCGCCTGATCGCGCACCGTCCCGCGCAAGACCGGATAGGCCGCTTCGAGCGCGTCGAGGATGGCGCTTTGCGTCACCGGCGGCGCCACCTCCAACTGCACTTCGCTCTCGACCCGCGCGAGCGTCCGCAGGTGCACCGGGAGCGCGACGCGTATCATGGCAGCGTCTGCGCTTCGACGGAAAGCACGGCCGGCAGATCGCGCGCGACCGCTTGCCAGGTATCGCCCGCGTCGGCCGAGGCGTAGACCTGGCCGCTGGTCGTTCCGAAATAAACCCCACACTTGTCGAGCGAATCGACGGCCATCGCATCGCGCAGGACGTTGACGTAGCAATCGCTCTGCGGAAGTCCGTTCGTTAGGGCTTCCCATTCGTTGCCGCCGGTCCGGCTGCGGTAGACGCGCAATTTTCCATCCGGCGGAAAATGCTCCGAGTCGCTCTTGATCGGCACGACGTAAATCGTCTCCGGTTCATGCGCGTGGACGTCGATCGGAAATCCGAAATCGGAAGGAAGGTTGTCACTCACTTCACTCCAGAGATCGCCCGCGTTATCGCTTCGCATCACGTCCCAATGTTTCTGCATGTAAAGAACGTCAGGCCGCGACTGATGCATCGCGATCCGATGAACGCAGTGGCCGACCTCGGCCGTCGCATCGGGAAGTTGGTAAGGCGACTTCAGTCCTTTGTTAATCGGCGTCCAATTCTTGCCGCCGTCATCGGTTCGGAAGGCGCCCGCCGCCGAGATCGCAACGAAGATTCGCTCGGAATTTACCGGGTCGAGCAGGATCGTATGCAGACACATCCCGCCCGCGCCCGGCTGCCAGAGTTTGCCTTTTGCGTCGCGCAGGCCGGGGAGTTCCCGCCAGTTATTACCGCCATCGTCACTTCGAAAAAGTCCCGCGTCTTCCGCGCCCGCATAAACCGTCTCGGCCTCGGTCAGCGACGGTTCGAAATGCCAGATGCGCTTAAATTCCCACGGATGCTGCGTCCCGTCGTACCATTGGTGTGTGCCGGGCGTGCCGTCGTAAACGAAATCCTTTCCGACCGGTTCCCACGTCGCGCCGCCGTCGTCGGAGCGCTGCACTTGCTGGCCAAACCAGCCATTGGTTTGTGACGCGTAAATACGATCCGGATTCACCGGCGATCCCTTGAGATGATAAATTTCCCAGCCGGCAAAGTGCGGCCCGCTGATTTTCCAATCCGCGCGCTTTCCGTCCGCCGTCAGAATGAAAGCGCCTTTGTGTGTCCCGACCAGTAACCGTACTTCGCTCATCCGCTTTTCCTAGCGCAGCAAGGTGTTGCCGATCAAATCTTTTGTCGCCGAAAGATGCGCCCGGGGAAACCTAGGAGGCCGATCGCAAATCAAAACGCGATCGCGGCTCGCGCCAGAACGTAACCGATTAGCCCGGTGAGCGGAAGCGTCAAAACCCAGGCCCAGACGATTCGCCCGACCAATCCCCATTTCACGCCGCTGAAACGTTTCACCGCGCCGACTCCCATGATCGAGGCCGAGATGACGTGCGTCGTGGAAAGCGGAATGCCGTAGCTGCTCGCCGCCTGAATGATGACCGCCGCGGTCGTTTCGGCCGCGAAGCCATGCACCGGCTGCAGCTTCACCATCTTATGCCCGAGGGTGCGAATGATTCGCCATCCGCCGGCCGCCGTTCCGGCCGCCATCGTCGCGGCGCAGAGCACGATCACCCAGGTGGGGATGCGAAATTCCGGCGCCTGCAGGAAATGCAAAGCCGGCGGGAGCTTCGCAAACGCGCCGCTTGTCGTGGCGGTGAAGAGCGCGAGCGAAATAATTCCCATCGTTTTCTGGGCATCGTTAGTCCCGTGGCTGTGCGCCATCCAGGCCGCGCTCACCAGTTGCAGCCTGCCGAAGAGCGATTGAACGAAGTGCGGCGTGTAGCGATGGAGCAAAACGAGGAGGAGAAACATGAGCAGCCCCCCGAAGAGGAAACCCGCGATCGGTGAAGTGATCATCGGGATCACGACCTTCGGCAGCAGACCAATCCTCCATTTCAAAACCGACCAATCGCCGCCTGCCGTCGCCAGCGCCGCGCCGCAGAGCCCGCCGATCAAGGCGTGACTCGAGCTCGAGGGCAACCCGAGCAGCCACGTGATCAGGTTCCAGACGATCGCGCCGAGCAGCGCACAGAGGATCGTCGGCATGGTCACGACTTTGAGATCGACAATCCCTTTCCCGATCGTGGAAGCGACTGCCGTCCCCATCAGCGCGCCGGTCAGATTGAAGAACGCCGCCATCGCGATCGCCTGGCGCGGCGTCAGGACTTTGGTGGAGACGACGGTCGCGATCGCGTTGGCGGCGTCGTGGAAGCCGTTGATGTATTCGAAGAAAAGCGCCGCGAGGACGACGATCAGGAAAAGAGCCATGGCCGCGACTCGTTAGGCGAGATTCAGGAGTACTTCAGCACGACCTGCAGGATAATGTTTCCCGCGTCGCGGCAACGATCGATCACCTTCTCGAGCAGCTCGTAGAGATCGCGCAGGAAGATGATCTGCTTCGGCTCGTAATCGCCATGATACAGATCGCGCAGGAGATCGAGCTCCAGTTGGTCGGCGCTGCCTTCGATTGATTGCAGGCGGGAGTTCATCTCGCGCGCGGTGGCGGCGTCGGTGCCCTTGCGCAATTCCTTCACCATCGCGAGAACGGCTTCGGCCGCCTGGTCGAGTAACTCGAGGTGTTTTTGGAAATCGCGTCCTTTCAGATCTTCCGGGCAAATCAGGATTCGCTCGCCGATTTTCTCGACCGTCTTCGGAATCTTATAGAGCGAAGCGGCGAGGGCTTGAATGTCCTCCCGTTCCAGGGGCGTGACGAAGGTCTTGCAAAGCTGTTCGGTCAATTCCTGGGTGATCCGTTTGTCCTTCCGCCGGCTGTGCACAAACTCGTCCAGACTCTGCGGCGAATCGTGTTGCTCGAGCCGGGCGAGGAGCGCGACGAGATGGTGCACGCTGCTGTCGGCCTGTTGCGCGCTCGCTTCCAGGAGGTCGAAAAACTTCTGATCGTGCCCCAGCAATTTTGTGATCGAAAACATGATTTCCTTTCGCCGCCGAATTCTCTTCGCGCTCCGCCTTCCGCCAAGTCCAAAATGATCCCGGCTCTTATTCCGGAATGAAAGCTTGATGTCGGATATCTTCCGCGACCGCGTTGCAGACCGCCTCTTCGCCGATGTTCCTGGCGTGATCGCCGATCCGTTCGAGATGCCCGGCGATGAACATCAGGTGGAGATAACCGCGCAGTCGCTCGGGATCGAGCGCGATCCGCGCCAGGCAGCTCCGCGCCGCCTCGGCATTCATCGCGTCCATCGCTTGTCGCGCTCCTTCAACGCCCGGCCTAACGCCACGTCTTCCCGCGGGTAGGCCTCGACGCTGTCGCGGAACATTTCCATCGCCTGCCCTCCGAGGGTGAGAATCAGCTCCACCTCAGCCGGCGCGAGAGCCTCCTCGAAATCGGTCAGGGTGTGCTTCGGCTGGCTCACGCAAGACTTTCCTCGCGCAGCCCGAGGAATTCGCGCGCCGTCCCGGCCAGGATCCGCGTTTTTTCCTCGCCCGAAAAGTCCGGCACGGCATCGATCAGCTCGCCCGGATGCATTTCGCCTAACGGGAAAGGGTAATCCGAGCCGAGTGCGATCCGTTCCACGCCGAAAAGTTTGCGCAGGAAACGAAGCGCCTCCGGATCGTGGACTAACGAGTCGACATAAAAGCGCGCCGGCTGTTGCACCCCGCTCTCATCGATCCGCGCGAGGTAGCTTCGCGGGTTGATCTGGCTATCAATCGCTACCAGGTCTGGCCGGACCTTAAATCCGTGCTCGATCCGCCCGATCGTGAAGGGAAACGAGCCGCCGCCATGGGCGAAAGCGACCCGCAGAGACGGGAAACGCTCGAAGACGCCGCCGAAGATCATCGAGCAGATCGCGAGCGCGGTCTCCGCCGGCATCCCGACCAGCCAGGGCAGCCAATATTTCGGCATTCGCTCTTTCCCCACCATGTCCCACGGATGGACGAAAACCGCCGCGCCCACTTCCTCGGCCGTCTTCCAGACGGGATCGAGCGATCGGTCGTTGAGATTGCGGCAAAACTTCTGCGCACAATATTCGTTCGGGTCGACATGCGTGCCGATCTCCACCCCGCGCAGCCCGAGCTCGCGCACGCAGCGCCGCAGCTCGCCCGCCGCCATCTCCGGGTCCTGGAGGGGAATCGTCCCCAGGCCGGCGAATCGCGCCGGATATTGCCTAACGACGCCGGCGATGTGATCGTTCAGCCGCCGCGAAAGATCGAGCGCGTCGGCCGGCTTCGCCCAATAGCTGAACATTACCGGCACGGTCGAGAGCACCTGCAGCGCGACGCCGGCGCGATCGCATTCCTCGATCCGCCGCACCGGGTCCCAGGTGTTGTCATCGACCTCGCGAAAGAAACGGTCGCCGACCATCATCCGCGCGCAGCACGGACGATAATGCTCCATCCTAACGAACCCGGAATAGCCGTACTTCGCATCCAGGTCGGGCCATTCCCGCGGCAGGATGTGAGTGTGGAGATCGATCTTCATCACGGTAGAGGCTGGCGTGTCGCCCACAGTCCGATGGCGGCGGCTGACAGAGCCCCCTCTATACCAGATTGCTCAGCCATCAGAACGGTTTTACCGCTTCCGGCTTCGGCACTTTCGTCCCGCACTTTTTGCAGGTCCGCCGCTCTTCGTCGTTCCAGAAATCGAGCATCGCCTGGCTGAAGGCCTGCACGATATCGGCGCAATCGAAGTCGATGTCCTCGACCAGCGCCCCGCAATTTTCACAATAAAAAATCACGTGCTCGTGTTCGCCCGGAGGCCGCCGCCGTTCGACCACGACTCCGATTGTCTCCGGCGGCCGGACCGGCGCGTGCGGCACGTTAGGCGGAATGAAGAACGTCTCGCCCTCCCGCACCAGGTGATCGACGATCCGGTCGCCTTCCCGGGTCCGGATTTTGATCTCGCCCTTCAGCTGGTAAAAATATTCTTCCGAATCGACGAGGTGAAAATCATTCCGCGCATTCGGCCCCTTGATCACCATGACGAAGAAATCGCGCCCGTCGTAGAGATACTGGTTGCTCACCGGCGGCTTGAATTGGTCGCGGTGCTCTTCGATCCAGTTCGTTAGGTCAATCGCCGGCTTTACTTCGGTTTCCATTGCTTTCTTTTCTCTAAACTTCCCCGCCCGCCCGCTCAACCGCCAATTCGTCAGGCGGCGCGCCGTTCCCGTTTCCCGTCATACCAGAGCGCGAGCTTCTCCCGCTTCCGCAGCCCGCGTTTTCCGCGCAGGATAATGAAGAGACTCTGGCGGAGCAGAGTGCCGGAGGAGTGCATCCGCATTTTCCGCGCGGAGGTGATGACCGGCTCGCGCAGGATTTTGAAGCGGCCGATTTTCTTCAAGGCAAGGCTGAGATAAAGCTCTTCGCCCGCAAAATATTGCTCGTCGAAACCGCCAACATCCTCGAACGATTCTCGCCGGCAAAAGAGAAACGCGCCGGCCCCCAGGCCCAGCCCAAAATAAACGAGCGAGAAAGCTGCGAGGCAGAGCCGGGCGGAAAACGCCACCCGCATATCGAGCGCGACCCGCGCGCCGCCCCCGACGCAGCCCTGCGCGATGGCCGCGATTGCCGACCGCACATGGGCCGGCGCGATTCGGGTATCGGCATCGACGAAAAACAAAATCTCGCCCCGGACGATCCGCGCCCCGGCATTGCGGACTGCGGCGATCTGCCGCCGATTGACCGTCAGGACATGCGCGCCAAAGCGGCGGGCGATCTCCGCCGTTGCATCGCTCGACGCGTCATCGACCACAATCAGTTCGTAACTTTCGCCCGAACCCTCCGCCGCCGCGCGCAGAGCCTGCAACGCGGCCGGCAGCTCGTGCTCTTCGTTATGCGCCGGGATGACGAAGGAGAGTTTCGGCATGAGGAACTGTAGAGAAATTTTCAGTCTCTGGAAGGCGAATTCGAGCCATCGGCGCCTCACCTTCGCGACACGCAGATCGTCCCAAATAAATCTCGTCAGATGATAAGACTCACCTGATGCAGAGTGGGTCAGCGATACCGGCTTGCAAAGCCCTCCTCCGATAAAAAGGGCGCGCCTTCAAAGGAGAGAAAGGCTAAGAGATCGAGTATGACTCTGCTATTTTGGCTCCCTTTTTGCTTCGCTGCCCTTCACATCTTTGAAGAGTTTGCCTGGCCAGGGGGCTTCGCCGCCTGGTACACGGCGTATCGTCCGTATGTCGCGGGAAGCCTGACGACGCGTTTCCTGATTCTTGGCAATGCACTTCTTCTTGTCGTGACCTTTCTGCTTGGCTGGATGGGTCCTTCGTGGTCTCGCGGGCTTTCCCTCTGGCTGATTTTAGCCGCTTTGTTGGCCGCGAACGGCCTCTTCCATCTCCGGGGTGTAATTGCATTGCGGCGTTATTCTCCCGGTGTCGTGAGCGGGGTCTTGCTCTATTTGCCTCTCTGCGTCTGGGGTTACTGGCACTTCATCGCCAGCGGTGAAGCTTCCTGGCAGTTCGCCGCCATCTCGTTTATGATCGGCGCCAGCTACCAGCTCTGGACTGACTTCAACCATCGGAGACGCTCGGCGACCGTAGCCTGAGCTAAGCACACGACGCACGATCCGACTGCGAGTCGGATGGAGGAATCGCCCCATCCCTTCAACCCGAGCAAGTGGATGCTCTCTCTTATAATAGAGGGAGATTTTCTGGCGGCATTAATAAGAAGCCGGGAGAAGGGATGCAAACTCAGGTGAGCTGTTCCAGGTGAGGCGAGCTGAGCTGCGGCCGCGTCCTTGCATCGAAGCAGGTCGAGAATCCGCTGAGGACGCCGAAGGCGAGGGGAAGGCTCTGAACCCTTCCGCGCCCCTCCCAAATACGAATTTTGCAGAAAAGGATGGGTTTCGCCGCCGCCGTCAGCTCGCTCATGAGCGGTTTGAGGAAGGGTTGTCTCGGATGGGATGGCGCACCATGCCCGAGTCGAGTTGTCGAACCGAGAATCCGCCGAGCTGGAGCGGTAGTCTCTGACTGCCGAACGCCTCAAAATTCAACCCCTAAGAGAGCCGCAACCGCCCGGGACAGCTCGCCGCCAGTCCGACAGAGCGAAGCGTCCCATTTCTGGGATAACCACAAGATGTTGTGAAACCGATCCTCCCGCTCCACAAACTGTACCTCAAAGCAAATACGTTTGAGCTCAAAGCAAACAAGTTTGAGGTCAAAGCAAACAAGTTTGAGGTCAAAGCAAACAAGTTTGAGGTCAAAGCAAATACGTTTGAGGTCAAAGCAAATACGTTCGAGGTCAAAGCAAATACGTTCGAGGTCGAAGCAAACACGTTCGAGGTCAAAGCAAACACGTTTGAGGTCGAAGCAAACACGTTCGAGGTCGAAGCAAACAAACTTGAGGTCAAAGCAAACAGCTTTGAGGTCAAAGCAAACAGTCGTTAACAAAGAACAAAGAACCGATAACGGCGGTCCTTTGGAGGTCGCAGGCCCGCGGAATCGGGTCCCTTCCACGCCGCAATCCGCCCACCCGCGTCCCGACAAAATATCGCCTGCTTTGCCAGCGGACCGGCTTCACTGGCCAACCGCCGCCCCTGCATCCACCAGCACCGGCGGCAATCCGATCGAAGGCGAAAACCCGATCTTCGGAAACAGCTCCGAGAACCAATCACAATTAACAAACCACCTCAGTCGGCTACTGCCGACCGATTCGATCAACGTGGTGGAGTCAATAAGACCTTTTTTCCCTGGCAGGCGGAGCGCTCCTCTATTAAAACGTTCGCCATGGCTCCCGCCTCACATGCAATCGAATCGAGTGCGCCGCCTGCTTTGGCGGCAGCGGGCGACAGTCGCGCGCCCAGATTTCTCGACCGCGTCCGCTCGGCACGGAACAGCTTCCCTTACCCGCC
>DASXDC010000267.1:0-8680 GCA_036490855.1 Chthoniobacterales bacterium | reverse complement strand
ACACCGCTGTTATTGCCAACGCCGCCGCCGGTGAAGGTGAGGGAGTTTCCGGGACTCACGGCAATCTCATATGGATTCGCGCCGGGATTAAAGATGGCGCTTCGTACGACCATCGCAGCCGAGATGGAGATGTTGGGCGGGCTTTAGAGATCAAACGTGGCGACATCGAGGGAACCGTTCGGAACCGTATTCGGCATCCAATTGCCCGCGGTATTCCAGTCATTCGTCCCAGGGCTCGGCGACCACGTGGCGCTGTCCGCAAACGCAAGCGATGCAGTCGCGTTAAGCCCAGGTAGAACAAAGAACGCGATGATGACAAGATCCCGGAGCCCGGCGAAACAGGCTGATTTTGGTAAGGTGCTTGTTTGCATTTCAGATGGAAAAATTCGAGCTGATCCCCTCATTCAGCGTGCTTAACGTATTGGTTGAAAAAGTCCGTCACTTCATCCCGTACGAGTCTATCAGAGGTAGGAGTGAGCCTGATGCGCCAGAGAGCAAAGGCATGAGCTTGTTCTTCCGGGTCTATGACCGTCAGAATTTTGTACTTCGCAGGATCAATCCCCTTGTCTTGAAGCGCGCATAAAAGATCTTGGAGTTGGCCAACGGGTTGATACTCCATGGCGCTATTGAGTGCGTAGATTGGTTTGAAGCTTTGCACGCTTTCCCGTTTTAGTTGGGCAACCGGTGACACGCTGAATTGATCGGGGCCTCCCATCGTATCCAGCAAAACGCAGGTGTTGGTATAATTCGCAATTATATTCCTGGTAGTGTCGTCGTTGCCAAGCGATGCGATGAAGTCATAGTTACCAGAGAGTCCAACAGCACAGTCAGGTCGGTCATCGTCCGCTGGTGAATCGTTGCACCAGTTGGGGTAAGTATTCGGCGGGTTTGGCGTTTTATCGAAGGCGCAGAACATCGCGTGAGCAGCTCCAGACGAGCCTCGGCGGCGGAATCCCCGCTCGGCCGGTTGGTGGAGAACGATCTCACTTTCATAGGTGGAAGTGTGCTGGCCGGCAGCAATACCGAAATTCCAAAGCGCCCGTCAAGCTTTTTTCAGGATTTTGTTAGCGAAATGACAGTATAGCGAGGATTTCAGAGCAGCGCGATGTCTGCGGCGGTCTTCAATATCACAAAATTCGTCGGCCGGCCGGCGGGGCGAAGGCTGGAGCAGGCGAGCGCGCCCGGAGATGAAGGAGAGGCGGTGCGCCCCTGCCGAATACTCTGGCGCCCGCTCCCGGGCGGTTCGGTTTTCCTGCCGCTCCTTTCCACCGCCCGGGTCACCGACCCGGGCTGCAACCACACCGCGACTTTGCTGCAAAACGGCCAGGTGCTTGCCGCTGGCGGCTATAACTTCGGCGAGCTGAGCAGCGCGGAGATCTACGACAGCAACGGCGGTGGCGGGATCACTCTCATCAGCGCCGTCTCCCGCAAGGTTCACGGCATCGCCGGCACCTTTGATATCGACTTACCGCCTACTGGAACACCGGGGGTGGAATGCCGGCAGGGAACAGGTGACTCACTCCTGCAAACCATCGTCTTCACCCTTTCGGAACCGGTCACCAGTATCTCTGGCAACACAACCACGACCTGCGGCACGGTCGTGAGCACGACCAAACAGGCACTTTACGTCACGGTGGTGCTTGACGCCAGCACCTGTGATGGCTCCGATATCACGGTAACTGTGCAGGGGGTTAACGGTGCCGGCAGTTCCGTGGATGTATCGGCCACTATGACCTTGCGGACCGGCGACGTGAATGCAGACGGCGTGGTCGACACGAATGACCTTAATCAGATTAAGATGAACCTGAGCCGGGAACCGGTAACGGTCGATAACTTCCGCGAGGACATCACGGTCGATGGCAGAGTCGACCATCGCGATACGAGCCTGGAGAAATCGAAGCTGTAAGGAAGAGCTGCGAAGTGACTTGTAACACCAGCCGCGTCAGGAGTCTCTCCCTCAGGCACGCCAGCGGCGGCTAGGTTGCGGCGGGGCCTCTGCTTTCTCCATGTTTCCCGCTCCCGGCGAGCGCAAGGATCACATCGGTCTTGGCAAGGCTGCCGATCAGGCGGTGCTGGCCGTGATTCGTCACGACCGGCAACCGTTCCCCTCGGTGCCGCGTGAACCGGTCGAGCGCTTCATTCAAGGTCGCCATCGGCTCGATCGTCGGGATTTCCTCGCGCAGGATATCGCCCGCGATCACCAGCTCCGCCAGCTCCGGCGCGTTGAGATAATTCTTGATGTCGTGTAGGGAGATCGCCCCCACGAAATGCCCCGCCTCCGTCACGTAGAGATAGTTGAACCGGTTCGCGACAAACTTCTCCGCGATCTCCGCGAAGCGCGCCGTGGGCGAGACCGTTAATGGATCGGGCTTCATCAGGTCGCGCACATGCAGCTCGGCGAGTTGGTGGCGATAATCCCCTGCCCCTTTGCGCTTCACCGCTTCACTGTAGATCGAGCGCTTCTCGAGACTCACCGAGACGTAATAGCCGACCACGCACGCCAGCATCAGCGGCAGGATGATTTGATAATCCAGCGTCAGCTCAAAGATCATGATGATCGCCATGATCGGCGCGTGCGTCGTGGCGGCGAGAAATGCCCCCATCCCGACGAGGGCAAAGGCGCTTGGGTTAATCGTGAGGCCAAACGAGAAGTGCGTCGCCGCAACGCCGTACAAATAGCCCAGGCTCGCCCCGACAAAGAGCGTCGGCGTAAAGACACCACCGACCGCGCCCGAGCCGAAGGTCGCCGCTGTCGCCACCACCTTACTAAGCAGGACCACCGCCACGATCTGCCACGCCCAGTTGCCGGCCAGGATCATGTTCACCGCGCTGTAGCCATTCCCGCACACCTCCGGGTGGAAGACCGCCAGCACCCCCACGATCGCGCCCCCCGCCAGCATCTTGAGAAACACCGGCACCCGCACCCCGCCCGCCAGCCGCTCGCTCGCATTCAGCAGCCGCAGGAACCACGGCGCAAGCAGCCCCGCGCACAGCCCGAGCACCAGATACGGCACGATCTCCCAGTTCGAGTTCAGTTGGAAATGCGGGATCGAATAGATCGGATCGCTCCCGATAAAGCCGCGCACCGTGAGCGTCGCGATGACCGACGCGAAGACGAGCGGCCCGAAGATTTCCATCGCGACCGAGCCGAGCACGATCTCCGCGACGAACAGCGCCCCCGCGATCGGCGCGTTATAAGCTGACGCGATGCCCGCCGCCGCCCCGCAGCCCACCAGCAGCCGGAGCCGCGGTGTCGACCAATGCCGCCAGCGCCCCGCGATCGACGCCACGAGCGACGACAATTGTACCAGCGGACCTTCTCGCCCGATCGACCCCCCCGACGCGATCGTGAACATCGCCGAGAGACACTTCACCACACTGCGCCGAGTCGAGATTTTCCCATCGCCCAGCACCACCGCCTCCATGTAATCCGCCGTCGTCACCCCACCTCGCCAGCGCATTCCAAAATAAAGAACCAGCCCGGCCAGCAGCCCGCCCACAGCCGGGATCGTGAGGCGCGCCGACCACGAGAGCGCGACGAAGCTTTCCACGAGGCCCGGCGTCGAGCTGCCCGTCATCAGCTTGTGCAGCTCACTCGTGATGTAGCGAAAGCCGATCGAAGTCAGCGCCCCGCCGAAGCCAATCACCCCCGCCCAGCTCAGCGTCACCTGGAGATCACTCGGGTGAATCACCTCCGTGAACCAAACCCACCACTTGAGCTGACGCAGCACACCCAGACGAAGAGGTGGCGCGCCCTCAGGCGCATGCTCGGTCGACACCCTACGACCTGAGCCCATCCCGCCTGCGCGTCAACTCGCCGCGCCGCCGCCTCAATGTGGGAGCGGCCTCCGCGCCGCGACGTCCATTCGGGATTTTCCGCCCGTAAGCCTCCGTTAACCACACCGTCCCAGCACCCGTCGCCAATCCCCGCACTCAGGCAGCCTCTGCACCACCTCCGGTGCTCCCGCAGCAGCGGCACCACCCCATCCTTTCTCAACATCGTCCTCCTCGGCAGATGCGGCCGGGGCATCGACGGCGGCAGCTTTTCGACTTCAAGAAACTTCTCCAGGTCCGCAACCCGCTGCAAAAGTGAGGCCTTTGCGTCGCCGCCCACCGCGGTCGCGTCGTCATTTGGCATGTCTTCAAGGGCCATGTCATCGGCGCCGTCCTACCACTGGTCCGACTCCAGACCGAGCTGGGCAAACTCGCCACCGGTCTCGGCTTGCCCGCGATCAAAGCCCTCGGCTATGAGAGCAAAGACGCCTTCCTCGAACGAAAACTTTCCCTCTTAAAAAACTACCCTTGAGCTCCGCTCCTGGTTCGAGGGAACAGACGTATCTACGCGACCGCCAAGACCGAACTTGACTTAACCACATGTCTGCATCGGCTGGTTTTAGATGGGACGCGTTCAAGTCTCATCGGCCTTGTTTCGACCTTTCCGCGAACGTGTCGCACTCTCTAGCGCTAACCCTGCGCGATATGTGTGATTTTTCCGGCGCGTCCGCGAATCACCCGGTTGAACAAAGCTTCAACTCGCTCACTTGATGCACGCATCTTCCATCAACATGACCGCACTCATTGCCGAGGAAATTTTCACCCGGCTGCTCGAGCAACACGGCGGCATCATTCGCAAGGTCGCACTCGGGTATGCGAACAGTTATGCCGATCGGCAGGACCTTGCCCAAGAGATCACCCTCCAACTCTGGCGCGCCTATCCGCGCTATTCGCCGGAGCGGCCGTTCTCGACCTGGATGTATCGCATCGCGATGAACGTCGCGATTTCGTTTCTGCGGCGACAGGCGCATCCCGCGCGGCAGACGCTCTCAATCGAGGAGAACGAGATGGAGTTGGCCGAGGAAATGCGCGATGACGAAGCCGACGATCGAGTCACGCTCTTGCGGCGGGTGATCGGTTCCCTCCCGCCGCTCGAGCGCGGCCTGCTTCTGCTTTACCTCGATGACCACAGCTATCGTGAGATCGCCGCCGTTCTGGGACTCACGGAGACGAACGTGGCGACCAAACTCAGCCGCCTGAAGAACCGGGTGCGCGACAAAATTTTACAACTCAACCAACAAAACGCATGACTGAACTCGACGATCTCAAATCCGCCTGGCAAACCCTCAACCGCACGCTCGAACGGCAGCACGCGCTTGCCTTCCATCAATTCAAGGAGCGCAAACTGGCGCGCTTCCGCTCCGCCTTCCGGCCGCTCGTGACTGGCCAGATCGTGCAAATCGTCTGCGGCGCACTGCTCTCTCTCTTGGGCGGCAGTTTTTGGGTCGACCATCTCGGCGTTGCCCACCTCATGGTCTACGGGATCGCGCTCCATCTCTACGGGCTGATGTTTATCGTCTTCGCCGCACGTACGGTTTTCCTCATCCAGCAGATGGACTTCGCCGCGCCCGTGCTCGTCCTGCAAAAGCAACTGGTCGGGCTGAGCCGCTGGCGCTTGCAGTCCGGTCTCTGGTTTGCAATCGCCGGGTGCTTCATTTGGATTCCCGCCATGCTCATGATTTTCTATCGACTGGGCGCGGATGTCTGGCTCCATAATCCCGACGTCGTCGGGTGGCTGCTCCTGAGCGGTCTTGTTTCGCTCGCGGTCCTCGGCGGCATTGTCTATTTCGCGAGCCGCCCCGGCCGGGAGAAGTTCGCGGAGAAACTTGCCGCCAGTTCGACCGGTCGCAGCGTCAATCGTGCTCGGGAGCAGCTCGACGAAATCGAGCGCTTCGAGCGCGAATAATTTTCAGCCTAACGATGCAATCACCTTCAGTTCGATCGCAATCGGGGTCGGGAGGGCCCCGACCTCGATGGTGGTTCGCGTCGGATTTGGTTTGCCTTCGCCGGCGAAATACTCCGGATAGATACGGTTAAAGATTGGGAAATCCTCTTTCATGTGGGTGAGGAAAACCGTCACGTCGACGATGTCATTCCAGCTCGCGCCGGCGTCTTCCAGCACCAGGCGGACGTTCTCAAAAACCGAATGACACTGCGCCTCGATGTCGTGCCTAACGACATTGCGTTCTGCATCCAAAGTAACACCTGGGATCTCCTTGCTCCCGCGCACCCGCGGTCCGATCCCGGACAGAAAAAGCAGGTTGCCAAGGCGCTTTGCATGCGGGAAAGCGCCGACTGGTTCGGCGGCGCGTTTACTTTCGAATGTCTCGCTCATTGTCGCGCGATGCAGACATTTTTCGGCTCGGTGAAAAAGCGAAGCGCTTCTTCTCCCCCTTCCCGGCCGACACCACTTTGCTTCATGCCGCCAAACGGTACCCGCAGATCGCGCACCAGCCAGCAATTGACCCAGACGGTTCCGGCGTGAATCTCCTCCGCGAGGCGATGCGCGCGATTTAGGTTTTGCGTCCAGACGGTGGAGGAGAGGCCGTACTCGACTCCGTTGGCATAACGAACCACCTCCTCTTCGCTATCGAAGGGAGTGATTGTCACCACCGGACCGAAGATCTCTTCGCGATTAACGCGACAATCGACCGGCAGCCCCGTCACGATTGTCGGCGGGAAAAAATAACCACCGGCGCAGCGCTCGTTAGGCGCGGTAGGCGCTTCCCCGCCGAGTGCGACCGTCCCGCCCTCCTCCTTCGCCAGCTCGACGTAAAACTTCACCTTCTCCAGCTGCTGCTTCGAAACGATCGCGCCCTGCTCGGTCCCAGGCTCAAGTGGATCGCCCTGCTTTAACTGCGAAACTTTCTCGGTGAAACCCCTAACGAATCGATCGTAAGCCGGACGCTCGACGAAGACGCGCGAACCGCAGAGACAAACCTGCCCCTGATTGGCAAACGACGAGCGCACGCTTCCCGCGATCGCCGCCTCCAGATCGGCGTCGGCGAAGATAATGTTGGGATTCTTTCCGCCGAGCTCGAGCGAGATTTTCTTGAAAAGCGGCGCGCCTGCTTCCGCCACTTTGCGGCCCGTGACGGTGCCGCCGGTAAAAGAGATCGTGCCGATTTTCGGATGCGCCGTGATGACCGAACCGACGTTAGGCCCAGTCCCCTGCACAATGTTGAGAACGCCGGCCGGCAAACCCGCTTCTCGGCAAACTTCGCCTAACAACCAGGCGGTCATCGGGGTTAGCTCGCTCGGCTTCGCGACCGCGGTGTTGCCGGCCGCGATAGCGGGCGCGATTTTCCAGCTGAGCAAATAGAGCGGCAAATTCCAGGGTGAGATAAGGCCGACGATGCCGCGCGGCTGGCGCAGGGTGTAGTTGAAGGCGATCCCGTCAGTGACGTGCGCCTCGTTTTCCGTATGGAGGATGGCCGTCGCGAAAAAACGAAAATTGCTCGAGGCCCGCGGAATGTCGAGCGAACGCGCGAGCGTGAGCGGCTTGCCGGTGTCGATCGATTCGGCGCGCGCGAATTTCTCGAGGTCGCGATCGATCAGCTCGGCGATCCGGAGCAGAATTCGGGAGCGCTCCGCCGTCGGAGAGCGCGACCATTCCGGGAACGCCCTTTCCGCCGCTGCCACCGCCCGTTCGACATCGCGGCTGTCGCTGTCCGGGACTAACGAATACGGTTTGCCAGTCGCAGGCTCGATGTTCTCGAGATATTTCCCGCTCGTTGGTGCAATCATCTCGTCCTCGATAAAATTTTGAATCCTGGGCAAATCGGTCATGACAAACGCCGCTATAATAACTGACGCAAAACGCGCAGCCAGTTGCCGCGCAGAATTTTTTCGATCTCTTCGTCGCTGAAACCGCGTTCGATTAGTTTCCGGGTCAGATTCCTCGCGTGCGAATGATTTCCAAGCTCGGGAAGGAAGTGCGGCGTGGTCAGTTTCTTCTCCAGTTCCTCGCGCTGCGCGACTGGCGTCAGGTCCCAGAGGAATTCGCAAAAGTCGAAGCCGAGCCCGACGCCGTCGATGCCGATGAGACTCGCGACATGCTCGATGTGATCGACGTAGCGATCGAGGGTCGCGCTTTCCCGTGCCGGACTAACGAGGATGGCGTTGATCCCGATCACGCCCCCGCGGGCGCCGATCATCCTGATTTGTTCGTCGCTGATGTTGCGCTCGATATCGTAGTAACGGCGGGCGTTGCTGTGCGATACGATCAGCGGTCGGCTCGTCAGGGCGCAAACTTCCTCGAAGCCGGCGGGATTAATGTGCGCCAGGTCGAGGATGATTCCGAGGCGCTCGCATTCCGCCACCAGTTCGCGTCCGAAACTCGTTAGGCCACGAGCGGGAGAGCCGCTCGCCGCGAAAATCCCGCCGGCGGCGGCGGCATTTTCGCGGGCGTGAGTGAGGAGGAGGGCGCGCAACCCAAGCTCGTAGAAGATGCGCACGAGATGAAGATCATCGCCGAGCGGTTCCGCGCCCTCCATTGTTAGGATGAGTCCAATCCGCTTATCCTTTTGGGCCTTCTCGATCTCGGCAAAAGTCCGGCAAAGCACGAGCTGTGGAGTCGCCGCCAGTTCCTCCTCCAAGAGCGCAACCTGATCGAGCGCCACCCGTAGCGCCTGAGGCAGATGTGCGTCTTCAACATAAAGCGCCACCCCGAGGAGACCGATGTCGCCGGCTTCGAACTCCGGCAGGAAATCGCTCGCGACGACTCGGCGGCGCGGGGCTTTCAGGAAAAGGCCGAGCGGCAAATCGTAGTGCAGATCGATCAGGCGATCAGCCTGCAGTCGCGTGACGCGCTCTTCGAGCGATTCGGATTTATTCATGACTTCGC
>DASXDC010000266.1:0-3452 GCA_036490855.1 Chthoniobacterales bacterium | reverse complement strand
GATGATCGAGGCGCACTGGCTTTTCGGCGTCGAGATCGGGCGGGTCGAAGTGGTGATCCATCCGCAGAGCATCGTGCATTCGATGGTCGAGTTCGCGGACGGCTCCGTCCTCGCCCAGCTCTCGCATTCCGACATGTGTTTTCCGATTCAATACGCCGTCACCTGGCCCGACCGGGTCGCGAACAGCTTGCCCCCGCTCGATTTCGGGAAACTGCAGAAGCTGGAATTCGCGGCCCCGCGACTGGTCGATTTCCCGGCGCTCAATCTCGCGCGGGAGGCGGGCGAAACCGGAGGCACCCTGCCTGCGGTAATGAACGCCGCCAATGAAGTCGCTGTCTCAGCTTTTCTCGATCGCCGGATTCCATTCCCGCGCATCTGGCAGTTGGTCGAGGAAGTAATGAAGCGCCATACCTCCGTTGCCAAGCCCGGGCTCGATGCGATATTGGACGCCGACCGCTGGGCGCGGGAAGAAGCCGCCGGCCGGGCGGCCGATTAAACTTCCGTCTCTTATCCGAGCGCCATGTTGCTGCACGCCCTTCGCATCCTTTTCATCGTCCTCGAGGTGGTGGTTCTGTTTAACCTCCTCATCGTCGTCCACGAGCTCGGGCATTTCCTCGCCGCCCGCTGGCGCGGGCTGGTGATCGAGAAGTTCGGCGTCTGGTTTGGCAAACCGCTCTGGAAAAAAACCTTCAACGGCGTCGAGTATTCGCTCGGCACCATCCCCCTCGGCGGTTTCGTCGCGCTCCCCCAACTCGCGCCGATGGACATGATCGAAGGTGAAACCGACGCCGACCGCGCCCAGCTCCCGCCGGTCTCCGCGCTCGATAAGATCATCGTCGCGATCGCCGGGCCGCTCTTCAGTCTTCTCCTCGCGCTCGTTTTTGCCGCGATCGTCTGGGGCGTCGGCCATCCGGTGAGCGAGGCCGACACCACAACGATGATCGGTTACGTCGAATACAATTCCCCGGGCGAAAAAGCAGGCCTGAAGGCGGGCGACAAGATCCTGGCCGTCGATGGCCAGCCTGTGACCCGCTTCTCCGGGATGAACAACAGCGTCATCTGGAACGTCATCCGGAGCGAAGGCGAAATGATCCCCTTTGTCGTTGAGCGCGACGGAAAAAAACTCTCCCTGTCAGTAAAACCCTACATCGCGCCCAGCAGTGGCTGGCGGCGCAAGAGCGTGCGCCAGGTGCTGATTTATCCCGCGACCACCCCGGTGATCGAGGAGGTGCAACCGAAGACGCCGGCCGCCGCGGCCGGGCTGAAGCATGGCGACATCATCCTCGGCTTCGACGGCACCCGGATCTATAGCCCGGTCGCGCTGGCCGATTATGTGGAAAAACATGGCGGGAAACCGATCTTGCTCGCCGTCCAGCGCGGCGGGGAGCATCTCAACCTCACCGTCACCCCGGAGATTTTGCCTAACGAGAAAACGCCGCGGATCGGCATCGCCTGGGATACCTCCGGCCAGACGACGATCGCGCATCCGAACCCGATCGAGCAGGTCTACAACAGCGTCACGAGCACGCTCGATACGATCGGCGCGGTCGCTTCGCCGAAGTCGGACGTGAAGTTGCAGCATCTGAGCGGACCGCTCGGCATTTTCCGGATCTATTATCTGCTTTTCGAGAACGAGCGCGGCTGGCAGCTCGCCCTGTGGTTCAGCGTCATCCTCAACGTCAACCTCGCGATCCTGAACATGCTGCCGATTCCCGTTCTCGACGGCGGCCACATCGTCCTCGCGCTGGTCGAGGCGGTCCGGCGCAAGCCGGTGAATATGCGGGTGCTCGAATTTATCCAGACCGGCTGCGCCGTCCTCATCATCGGTTACATCGCCTACATCAGTTTCTTCGATGTCGGCGACCTGATCGGTGGAAAGCCGAGCCCGAAGAGCACGCCCGCGGCCCAGGCCAGCCCGACGCCTTAAGAGCCGCCGTTTCCAAAGCGAAGCGTTCATGCTTTGCTCTCTCCTGCCATGAACCGGCTCTCCTATTGCGACAATCATTTGCATTATCGGCGTCGCCTTTCGCGCGAAGTCATGGTCGGCCAGGTCGGCGTCGGCGGGGAAAACCCGATCCGGGTCCAGTCGATGATCACCTGCGACACGATGGACACTGAGGCGTCGATCGGGCAGACGATCGAGCTGGCGGAAGTCGGTTGCGAGATCGTGCGCATCACCGCGCCGACAGTGAAGGACGCGGCCAATCTCCAGCATATCGTCAGCGGCCTTCGCGAGCAGGGCTGCGAGGTGCCGATCGTGGCCGATATCCATTTCAAACCGGAAGCGGCCTTGGAAGCGGCCCGCTGGGTCGAGAAAGTCCGGATCAATCCCGGGAACTACGCCGACTCGAAGAAGTTCAAGATCATCGAATACACCGACGAGCAATACGCGGCCGAGCTGGCGCGTATTTGCGAGCGCTTCGCCCCGCTCGTCAGCTTGTGCAAAGAGCGCGGGATCGCGATGCGCATCGGCACGAACCACGGATCGCTCAGCGACCGGATCATGAACCGCTACGGCGACACCCCGCTCGGGATGGTGGAGAGCGCGCTCGAGTTTGCCCGGATCGCGCGCGATCTCGATTATCACGCGCTTATTTTCTCGATGAAATCGAGCAACCCCAAGGTCATGATCGCGGCCTATCGGCTGCTCGTTGCCCGGCTGCGCGAGGAAGGCCCGGATTGGAATTACCCGATCCACCTCGGCGTCACCGAAGCGGGCGAGGGCGAGGACGCCCGGATCAAGAGCGCGATCGGGATCGGCTCGCTCCTCCAGGATGGGATCGGTGACACGATCCGGGTTTCGTTGACGGAGGATAGCATCCACGAGATCCCGGTCGCCCGTGCGCTGGTGGAAAACATCGCTCCGGAGGCCCGGAGGAGCCCTCCTCCGTCACAGATGAACGGTGATCCGTCACAGATGAACGGTGATCCGTCACAGATGAA
This sequence comes from Chthoniobacterales bacterium, assembly GCA_036490855.1. Lineage (GTDB taxonomy): Bacteria > Verrucomicrobiota > Verrucomicrobiia > Chthoniobacterales > UBA10450 > Palsa-1392. Next base: position 509 of record DASXDC010000266.1, on the reverse strand, counting down.
CGGTGATCCGTCGCAGATGAATGGTGATCCGTCGCAGATGAACGTTCATCCAGAGCAGTTGAGTCCTCATCCGGAGCAGTTGAGCCCTCGTCCGGAGCAGTTGAGCGTTCGTCCGGAGCAGTTGAGGGCTCTAAATGACATTTCCTTCGACCCTTTTTCCTATCAACGCCGGGCTTCCGAGCCGCTGGATGTGGAAAATATCCGCCTCGGCGGTGAAGAAACCGTCCGGGTCGCGATCCGGCAGGCCAGTTTCGAGAAGATTGCCCACAAAATCGACCGGCTGGGCGATTACAAGCCGGAATTCGTCTACGAAACCTCCGACGTGAGCGAAATCGACCCCCGAAATGACGCCGCGGTCGCTTCAATTAACAAAAATCGCGAGGCAAAGCTGGTCGCGGTCGTCGATCGGCTCGATCTGCCGGTAATCGCCGCTTATCGGCTGCTCGCCGCCCGGCTGGAGCCACGGCACCCCATCCTTCTCAAAGATAGCCTGGCCATTTCGCAAAATC
>DASXDC010000265.1:0-9667 GCA_036490855.1 Chthoniobacterales bacterium | reverse complement strand
GTTAGGCCAAGATCCTTCGCTTTGATCTGGGCTCCGTGCGACATGAGGACGGCCCGTTCGATGACGTGGTCGAGCTCGCGGACATTCCCCGGCCACTCGTGGCGCATGAGCGCCTCATGCGTGGCCGGCTCGAGGCCGCTCAGCTTTTTCCGATAGCGTTCCGCGTGCTGCCGCAGGAAGTGCGCAGCGAGTGGCGCGATGTCTTCACGTCGTTCACGAAGAGGAGGAACAGCGATCTCGATCGTGTTCAGCCGGAAAAGCAGATCCTGCCGGAAACGTCCGGCTGCGACCTCGTCATGCAGGTTGGCATTAGTCGCGGAAATAATGCGGACATTCGCGTGCAGCGTGCGCGAGGAGCCGACCCGCTCGAATTCCCCCGTCTCGATCACGCGCAGGAGCTTGGCTTGTTGGCTGAGCGGGAGATTGGCGATCTCGTCGAGGAAGAGAGTGCTTTCGTCCGCCAGCTCGAATCGTCCCGCGCGATCGGTCTTGGCGTCGGTGAACGCACCCTTCACATGGCCAAAGAGTTCGCTCTCGAAGATGCCTTCGGAGAGACCGCCCATGTTGACCGTGATCATGATCTTGCTCGCGCGCGCCGAGAGAGAATGAAGGGCACGGGCGACGAGACCTTTGCCGGTTCCGTTTTCCCCGGTGATGAGAATGTTCGCCTCGGAAGGCGCGACGCGGGAGATCAATTCCATGACCGGCTGCATGCGCGGCGAATCGGAGATGATGTCGGGCATCTTGCCCCGGAGGAGTTCGTTCTTAGCCTCGAGCTGCTGGCTTCTGCGGAGAGCGTTGCCAAGCGCGATCTGGGTGCGGACGATGGCGAGAAGGCGATCGTTATCCCAAGGCTTGGTGACGAAATCCCGCGCTCCTAACTTCATCGCTTCGACGGCGAGATCGACCGTCGCCCAAGCCGTCATGACTACGATCGGGAGCGTATCGTCGAGTGCCTGAATTCGTGGGATGACCTCGAGTCCTTCCTGTCCGGAGGTTGTGTCGCGGGTGTAATTGAGATCCATCATGAGGAGTGCGTAGCTCCTTTTCTCGAGCGAGTTCATGACTGCGCCTAACGACGTGACAGCGTCTGTCTGATAGCCTTCGCCCTTGAGCAGGATGCGGAGCGCTTCGAGCACGTCGGGCTGATCGTCGGCGATAAGAATGCGGCTCACGGCTTAACGATGAACCGCATTTCTGAAGAGTCGTCAATTCCGCCCGGGAGCGCGGCCTCGTCGGTCCGTCCTAGTTTTCCAAGACCTGCCGCACTTTCTCAGCCAGGATCTCGCGCGTGAATGGCTTCGGCAGGAAATCGACTGCGAGCGGATCGGCAGTCGGGTCGTCAATCGCGGGATCGTTCCCCGAGGTGAGGATGACGCGCACCTGGGGGTTAAGGCGGGTCAGGCGATCGATCAGCTCGCGGCCGTTCATCCGCGGCATGTTGAGATCAGTGAGGACAAGATCGATTTGGCGTCCTCGTTGGACCACGACACGCTCAGCGGCTTCGCCATTCTCGGCTGTCAGGACTTTGTAACCGAGATTTTGAAGGAGCAATGCGAGGATCTCACTCACCGCCGGTTCATCTTCCACGACTAGAATGGTCTCGCCTCCCGAAGCAGTCGGCACCTCATCTCGGACTGTCTCGGCCAGGATGCGCTTCTCGATTCTCGGAAGGGAGAAGGTAAAAGTGGAGCCTCTCCCTGGTTCGCTTTCGCATTCGATCCAGCCGCCGCTGCGTTCCGCGATCATCGCACAGGTGGCGAGACCGAGGCCCGTGCCCTGTCCCGGAGCTTTGGTAGTGAAGAAGGGCTCGAAAATCCGCGCTCGGACTTCTCGGGAAATCCCGCTTCCCTCGTCGGTAACCGAGACACTGACCCAGCTTTCCGCGGGCGGTAGATTCGCCGGGCGACGCGGGACATTTGTCCGTCGACGCGCCGCGATTACGATCGCTCCGCCGTGGGGCATGGCATCGCGGGCGTTGACCACGAGATTCATCACTAACTGCTCGAACTGCGCGGGATCGATCGAGACGGCGCCGACGCCGTTGTCGATCAGCGTCTTGAGCTCAATCGTGTCGCCGATCACGCGCCGGAGCATGCTTTCGCTCTGCGTCAGCGCATTGCGGATGCCGACGACCTGTGGCGTATAAGGCTGGACTCGGCCAAAGCCGAGGAGCTGGCGGCTGAGCGACGCGGCGCGCTGGGCGGCACGCAGAATTTCGGTCGCCCGCTCCTCAACCTGAGCAACGTTCTCGCTCAAAAGTAGAGTGGCGTAACCCATGATCGCGGTGAGGACGTTGTTAAAATCGATGGTCGATCGCCATGAACTTCTCCTCCACCAAGTCTCGTAGTTCCGGCATTCGGCTCAGCTGATCTGGATTGTCGCTGATGAGATTGTCCAAGTTCTCCAGATGCCGCAGAGATGTTCCTTCGCTCTCGTTAGGCCAGGAAGCAGTCTGGCTTTGTGTGAAATGATATAACCTCGGGCAGCAGTCTCGGCCTCGAGAAGATCGTTCAGGATGCTGCCGAGACGCCGGCGCACTTCGATCGTATAGGTAACCCATTGCTCGGCGGTGTTTTCGCGCTGCACCATTGTTTCGAGGAGGATAAAGCCGGCAACAAGCATCACGATCGGGAGCACGACCACGGCGACGCCTTTGCTCCGCACGGGCCAATCGATCCAGATCCTCGAGATCGGATCCTGGGGTCCCTCCATCCATCATAGATTTCGTATTTACCCTTGCGAAGCCCAAGCGCCGCAATCAGGGGGAAGGTGGCTTTATCTAAACCGCGTGCATCATTGTCGGAAGGGAGCAGTTTGTCAGGCGATTTTCTTGCGGTCTGCCAATCCCAGAAGGGGTGGGCTCGGATATCACCCTGCTTCCCGACGGCCTGGTATGAGCCTCGAATAAATGTTTGGAGGTGTGGCGAAAATCCGCCCAAAAAAAAGTACCACCCCCCACACCCGAAAGGCATGAAGGGTGGCTGTTCCCCCCAGAACAAGGCGAGTATCTTGTAATCGCTGTCGTTCAGCAAGGATTTTTTCCGGCGCGAAAGTCTCTTCGTTTTGCTGTCGAATCGGTGTCGCGAGGAAGCCCTTCCGCAGCTTGTTGCGCCCAATATTCTCGTTAGGCGGAAGTCGTCCGAAAATTGGGCGTCGTTAGGCCAGAGTCGCTAGATCGCGTTGAAATGCATCGGGACGCGCACCTTTTGCACAACGGGATGGCCGTCTTTCATCGCCGGTGCCCAACGCCATTTTTGGATCGCGAGCATGGCTTCGTAAGCGAACGCGGGATCGGTCATGTTCTCAATCTCGAAATCCGACGCCTTGCCGTCGAGGCCGACTGTGCAGATGACGCTGACGAATCCTTTCTCGCGATGCGAGCCTTCCGGTTCGGGATAAGCCGGACGCTCTCCCTCCAGGACACGGGGTGGAATATCGAAGGCCTTGCTTTTCACGTGCACGACCGACTTCATCGGTTTGAGCGGCGTGCGCGCCCGGTCCTGATAACTGATCTGCGTGCACCCGACGCAGAGGAGAAGCGCGCAAACCACCGGTGCGCTGCCGGAGAGGAGATGACCGGCAGCGATCGATTCCCTCCTTTTGCTCCGAATCGGAAAGGTCCACGAAAAACGCTGCATTGATCACAATGTATGGTCACGTCGATCGGGTTGTGCAACGAAAACGATTGCGATTTCGCAGTTGTGGTTGGGGAATTTGTCGGTGAAAACTCCGCGGGCCCGAATTCTGCGGCGGACTGACCTGTGCATATCTTTCATCTCGTTGTTGTCTTCCTGCTCGTGGTGGCCGTCTTCGCTGCCTTCCTGCGCGAATGGCTTTCGCCGGATCTGGTGGCAATGAGTGCGCTCGGACTGCTCCTCCTCACTGGCATCCTGACCGTAAATGAAACCCTGAAAGTTTTCAGTAACAGCGCCCCGATCACGATCGGCTGCATGTTCGTCTTGAGCGCTGCGCTTGAACGCACCGGAGCGATCGACGCGCTCGCCCGCATTTTTCTCCGCCTTGCGGGAACGAGTGAATTGCGTGCTCTTGTCGTGCTTGGACTTTTCACGGTGCCGCTCTCGGCATTCATGAATAACACACCGGTCGTGGTGGTTTTCATGCCGGTGGTACTCGCGCTCGCGCGGCATACTGACCTGAAGGCATCGCGCCTCCTGATCCCGCTCTCTTATTTTTCAATCCTCGGCGGTACCTGCACACTTATTGGCACATCCACCAACCTGCTCGTGGATGGAACCGCACGGGCCCATGGCGAAGCTGCGTTCGGAATTTTTGAGATCACTCCACTCGGTGTGATCTATGCCCTCATTGGCGTCGGCTATCTGCTTTTTTTCGGCCGCAAACTATTACCCCGCCGCGAGACGCTCGCCGCGCTCATTGGCAGCGGGATGGCGAAGCAATTCCTCATGCAGGCAGTCATCAGCCGCGAGTCGCCGCTCGTCGGGAAGACTCTGCCGGAGACGCCGCTCGTTCGCTTGCGCGAAGCGCGGATCATCGACGTTGTGCGCGACGGCCAGCGTCTCGAGACGCCTCTCGACGAATTGCGTTTCGCGCCCGGCGACCTGCTTCTGCTCGAGACTCCGGTCGCGGGAGTAAAGGGGATCAAGGAAATGCCCGGGGTGGTTTTTCAACCGGAGGCGGAGTTGGAGGATCCACGCAGCGCGCCGCGGGAGGCCGTCCTAATGGAGGGAATCATCGGGAGTCGCTCGACCTTTGTCGGAAAGACGCTGCGCGAACTCAATTTCCGCCAGCGCTACGGCGTGCTCATTCTCGCGGTCCATCGCCAAGGCGAAAATTTGCGCGAAAAATTTGAAGACGCGCGTCTGGCTTTTGGTGACACCCTCCTCGTCCAGGGTCCGGCGGAAGGAATTCATCGTCTAATGCAGGAACGAGATTTTCTTAACCTGACCGAGCCGAAGCAGCGCGCATTCCGTCCGCACAAGGCGCCGCTCGCGATTGGCGCCATCACCGTCGTGATGTTGCTCGCGGCAACCGATGTGCTGCCGATCGCAGCTCTCGCGATCGTCGCGGCGATCGGCGTCGTTGTGACTCAATGCCTCGACATTGACGAGGCTTATGAGGCGATCGAGTGGAATCTGCTTTTCATCATCTTCGGCATGCTCGCGCTTGGCCAGGCGATGGAAACCACCGGCGCAGCACATCTGCTCGCCGCCGGCGTGACTGGCGCCTTTGGCCGCTTCGGTCCCGCGATCACACTCTCAGCGATGTATTTTGTCTCGATGGTGCTGACGGAACTGATCAGCAACAACGCGGTCGCGGTTCTCCTCACTCCGATCGCGTTTGAAATCGCGGCGACGATGGGAGTGGATGCGCGGCCCTTTGCGATCGCCGTCATGTTTGGCTGCAGCGCAAGTTTTTCGACGCCGATCGGCTACCAGACGAATACTTATGTCTTCGGCGCGGGCGGCTATCGCTTCTCCGATTTCCCGAAGGTCGGCCTCCCGCTCAACCTCATCATGTGGCTGACGGCCAGCATTTTGATTCCATTCTTCTGGCCCTTTGTCGCCAGACCGTAGATCGCGACGCGGGTGAGCTTGACGATTCGGCGCCGCAGTGTTGCATAGCAGGGGTCGCGGGCCTGCCGCCGATCGGCCTTTTTTCGTTTCATGACCAGTTCGCCTAACGATCAGCCGGCCTCGCCCGAGAAACCGCCTGCCATCCTTTCGCTCATCGGCCACACGCCCCTGGTCGAGATCACGCGGATGGATACCGGCCCCTGTCAGCTTTTCGTGAAACTGGAAAACCAGAATCCAACCGGCTCGATCAAAGATCGGGTCGCGCTTGCGATGGTGGAAGCGGCCGAGCGCGATGGAAAACTGAAACCCGGCGGGACGATCATCGAGGCGACGGCGGGCAACACCGGCCTCGGCCTCGCCCTCATCGCGGGCGCGAAAGGTTATCGCATCATTCTCGTTATCCCCGATAAGATGTCGCAGGAGAAAATCGCCCACGTCCGCGCCCTCGGGGCGGAAGTCCGCCTGACGAGAAGCGATGTGACCCGCGGCCATCCGGAATATTATCAGGATGTGGCCGCCCGCCTAACGAGTGAAATTCCGGGCGCGTTTTATGTCAACCAATTCGGGAATCCGGCTAATCCGCTCGCGCACGAAACCACCACCGGGCCGGAAATTTGGGAGCAGATGCGGCACGATGTCGATGCGATCGTGATCGGCGTCGGCTCCGGCGGGACGCTCACCGGCCTCGGGCGTTTTTTCAAAAAAGTCGCGCCGAATATGGAGATGATCCTGGCTGATCCGACCGGCTCGATTTTGTATGAATGGGTTAAGACCGGGCAGCTGGAGAAAGCTGGGAGCTGGGCGGTGGAAGGGATCGGCGAGGATTTTATCCCCGACATTGCCGACATGTCGCTCGTCCACGATGCCTTCGAGATTGACGACAGCGAGAGCTTTGCGGTCGCCCGCGAGTTGCTCGCGAAGGAAGGGATCCTTGGCGGTTCCTCCACTGGCACGTTGCTCGGCGGCGCGCTCCGTTATTGCCGCCAACAGACGACGAAGAAGCGCGTCGTTACCTTCGTCTGCGATACCGGAAACAAGTATCTCTCCAAGATGTACAACGATTTCTGGATGGCCGAGCAGGGATTTGTCGAGCGCCCGGCACAGGGCGACCTGAGCGATCTCATTTCGCATCGCGCGGAGAAAGGCGAGGTCATCTCGGTCGGGCCTAACGACACTCTGCTGACCGCTTTCAAGCGGATGCGGACCGCCGACGTCTCGCAGTTGCCGGTTCTGAACGGCGACGGCCGGGCCGTCGGCATCATCGATGAATCCGATCTGCTCGTGAAAGTGACGCGCGATCCGGCGAAATTTAACGACCTCGTGAACTCGGCCATGACCGATCGACTCGAGACCCTCTCGCCCCGCGCCAACATCGCCGACTTGTTAGGCGTGTTCGATCGCGGCAGAGTCGCGATCGTGATGGACGGCGACCGTTTTCTCGGTCTCATCACTCGGACCGACCTGCTTTCCTTCCTCCGGCTGCGGATGTCGAAGTAGGAAAGGTTTATGAATCACGAAAGCAGGAAATCGCGAAGGGACGCAGAGGATCGCAAGGCATAGCTGCCTCCCCGTTTTCCGGCTTCATCTCTATGAAGAAAAAACAGCATCTCGCCACTCGGGTCATTCACGCCGGCCAATCGCCCGACCCTTCCACTGGTGCGGTCATGACCCCGATCTACGCCACTTCCACCTACGTGCAGGAAAGTCCCGGCCGGCACAAAGGCTACGACTACGCGCGTTCGATTAACCCGACCCGCGTCGCCTACGAACGTTGCGTCGCGGATCTCGAGAGCGGCACGCGCGGCTGGGCTTTTGCTTCCGGTCTCGCGGCCATGTCGACTGCACTCGAGACGATCGACAGCGGCTCCCATGTCCTGGTGAGCGACGATCTTTACGGCGGCACTTATCGTCTTTTCGAAAAGGTGCGACGGCGCTCTGCCAATCTCGATTTCACTTTTATCGACATGAGCGATGTCGTGAAAATCGAGCGCGCATTCAAACCGAACACCCGCATGGTCTGGGTCGAAACGCCGAGTAATCCGCTCCTGAAATTGATCGACCTCGAAGCGGTCGCAAAGCTGGCACGCCAGCACAACGCGATCTCCGTTTCCGACAACACCTTCGCCAGCCCCTGGATTCAGCGGCCGATCGAGCTCGGGTTCGATATGGTGATTCATTCTGCAACCAAATATCTTAACGGCCATTCCGACATGGTCGGAGGCATCGCGGTCGTGGGCGACAATCAGGAACTCGGCGATCAGATGCAATTTTTGCAGAACTCGGTCGGCGCGATCGCGGGCCCGTTCGATAGCTTCCTCGCCATGCGCGGATTAAAAACTCTCGCCCTCCGGATGGAACGACATTGCGAAAACGCGCTCGAGCTCGCCCATTGGCTGGAGAAGGAACCGAAGGCGCGCAGAGTAAGCTATCCTGGCCTAACGAGTCATCCGCAGCACGAGCTGGCGCAGAAACAGATGGGCAATCGCTTTGGCGGAATGGTGACGGTGATTCTCGACACCGACCTCGCCGGGACGCGGCGTTTTCTCGAGAATACCCATCTTTTCTCCCTCGCCGAAAGCCTCGGTGGCGTCGAGAGCCTGGTAAATTATCCGCCGATCATGACTCACGGCGCGATCCCCGAAAAGCAGCGGATCGCGCTCGGCATCACCGAGTCGCTCGTTAGGCTTTCGGTCGGCGTGGAAGATGTCGAAGACCTGCGCGACGACCTGGAAAGCGCCTTCGCTGCGATCTGATTCGCCGTTCACTATCGCGAAGCGGCGCCGGCTTTCCAATTCCCGCGCTTTCGTTAAGCTGCGCGCGATGAGCAGCAGCTTCGGTCACCTTTTCCGCATCACCACCTTCGGCGAATCGCATGGCGCTGGGGTGGGCGTCGTGATCGATGGTTGTCCGCCCCGGATATCGTTAGGCGAGGCCGATCTCCAGCGCGAGCTGGACCGCCGCCGCCCTGGCCAAAGTGCGCTCGTTTCGCAACGACAGGAAGAGGATCGTTGTGAGATCCTCTCCGGAGTTTTCGAAGGAAAAACGTTAGGCACGCCAATCGGCATCCTGGTTCGAAACGACGATGCGCGGCCCGAAGCTTATCGCGAGATGAAGGAAATATTCCGTCCTTCGCACGCCGATTTCACCTACGAAGCGAAGTATGGCGTGCGCAACTGGCAGGGCGGCGGTCGCGCCTCCGCGCGCGAAACGATCAGCCGTGTCGCGGCCGGCGCTGTCGCGCGCAAGGTCCTCATCGCGCTTTATCCGGCATTCGAGATTATCGCTTACGTCAGCCGCGTGCATGAGATCACGGCCGCGATCGATGCGGCGATGACCACAACCGAAGCAGTGGAGGCAAACGCGGTGCGTTGTCCGGATGAAAACGCCGCCCGAAAGATGATCGCCGCGATCGAACAGGCGCGAGGCGACGGCGATTCGTTAGGCGGAATCATCGAGTGCGTCGTGCGCAGTCTGCCGCCCGGATTGGGCGAGCCTGTTTTCGATAAACTGGAAGCCGATCTGGCCAAGGCGATGCTGAGCCTGCCGGCGACGAAAGGCTTCGAAATTGGTTCCGGCTTTGCCGCCGCCGGAATGAAAGGCTCGGAGCACAACGACGAGTTCGAGATTCGCGACGGGAACGTGCGGACGGCGACGAACCGTTCTGGTGGCATTCAGGGCGGGATCAGCAATGGGGAGAACATCATTTTCCGCGTCGCCTTCAAACCAACGGCGACCATCTCGCGCTCCCAAAAAACCGTCACGACAGCGATGGAGGCGACGACGCTCGCCGCCCGCGGTCGCCACGATCCGTGCGTTCTGCCGCGGGCGGTGCCGATAGTGGAAGCGATGGCGGCGCTCGTCTTGTGCGATCATGCTCTCCGGCAGCGGAGTATTTCCAACCTCGGTTCATCCCGGTGACGATGGAGGATTCTCCCGAGTCGATTGAAATCTTGAGGTTCGACTTACCATGATCCGCGGCTCTTCTTTCTGGCAGATCATCTTCGTTTCCTTCGCGCTCATTCTGATCCTCTTCGAAATGGTGCGGGGATGGCGGCTCGGACTCGTTAGGCAGGCGGTTCGGCTGCTTGCCCTGATTGCGGCCTACGCGG
>DASXDC010000264.1:0-4965 GCA_036490855.1 Chthoniobacterales bacterium | reverse complement strand
CGTCGCCATTCAGATCGCCAGTCGCGATGCCTTTCGAGAGCGTGTCGGTTTCGAAATGACTCTTGAGCGTGAAGCCGCCGAGGCCGTCGCCGAATAGAATGGCGATGTTATCGAATCCAGAGAGATTCACCGCCAGGTCGGGCTTACCGTCCTGATTGAAGTCACCGGAAGCGATAAGCTCGGGCAAGGGAAAATCGCCGGCGCGATGGTTGGCCCGCGCCGTCGTGGAAAGAGCGGCGCACAGGAAGACGCCGAAGAGAAGCGAGAGAGTGCTGATTGGGTTTTTCATAGGGAATCGTCTATTGCGGAAGTTCGATTTGGCCCATTTGCAGGTGAGAAAGACCGGCGATCATTGCGTCCTGATAGGGCGCGCCAACGACTGTAGTCGCACTGCGATTGCCGGGGAAAAGAGCGGTCGTTAGGCCAGTGCCGTAGGCGGCATGTGCCTGCGGAGTTTCGCTCATCAATGTCTGTTGGACGCGACCGCGCTGACCGTCGAAAACAAAGGCTTCGCCTGCCCCGACGAAGCCGTTCACGTCCTCGTCGGGCGCGCCGACCACGATATCGGCTCGGCGATCACCCGTGAGATCTGTCGAAGCGTAAACCGAGGCTCCAAACCTCGCGAAGGTCTGCGGCGCGGGTGACTTGAGTTTGCGGATCAATGTTCCGTCGACGCCGTTAAACACATAGGCGGCACCGCTGAAGTTGCCTTGCAATGGCGCACCGATCAGAAGGTCCGGCTTTCGGTCCTGGCTAAAATCCTGTCCCCCGGCCACGGCGTAGCCAAACGAGGGCACCGGTTCATTCACCGGACTCAGAATGGAGTAGAGCAGAATGCCCGTCTTGCCGCTAAAGACGTAAGCGCGTCCTTCGCCTGGCGCGCCGACGAGGACGTCGTTCACACCGTCAGAATTCACATCGCCTGCATTCGCGATTGCGGAGCCAAAAGCCGCTCCCGCTTCCGCCCCGCCGCGCGGCGGGTCATTCAGCGTCCGGATGAGCTGGCCGTTCTTGCCGCTAAAAACGTAGACCAAACCGACGTTGGCGATCCCATCCTCACCGCCGATGTCCTTACCCGGGACGCCGACCGCAAAGTCCGCCGTGCCGTCGGCATTCATGTCACCGAGAGCTGCGACCGCAGTGCCGCAACGTCCGTCCTCTTCCGCAGTCGGATCATTGAGAGTGAAGAGGAGGGCGCCATCCTTGCCGCTGAAGACCAGCGCCTTGCCGGCCAGATTCGCGATCGTGTCTTTGTTGCTTGGATTTGCGATATGTTGTGGAACGCCGGCGATGATATCGGGAACGCCGTCGCCGTTAATGTCGGCCGAGACGGCAATGGATGCGCCGAGCTGTCCGCCGAAATGCTGCGGCTGGATCAACTCAAAGTCCGGATCGTTCATCTCCGCCAGGACGGCATGGGTCGAACCGTCGATGACGAAAACCTTTCCCACATTCGCCGGCAGGCCAAAGCCCATGTCAGTGGAGACAAAGTCGCCATCCTGAAAGGGCGCGCCGACGGCGAAGTCAGGCACGCCATCGCCGCTGACGTCGCCCATCGAGGCGACGACGTATCCGAATTGGGTGGTGGATGGTTCGACCAGCGGATCGAGCAGGACGGTTGCGCGCGCCGTGGTGACGGAAAAAACCGCCCAACCCAGAGCGAGGATCGAGAGCGGTCGGTAGAGTTGATGATGGAATTGGCCGGACGATGATGTGCCGGGAGACTTTCCGGAATGCGGCTTCATGAATTTTTGTAGATCAAAATTCCGCGCAACTGGCAAGGCAATAAGCCGATTTTTTTGCTTTTCTCTTCGCGGATGATGAAGAGCCCGCGTCATTCTTTTCCAAGTCGGCTCCTTTGCGCAGCTCCATCGCCTGGTCGCCGAGGTCAGACGCGAAGCCACCGGATCGTTAGGGAAATCGCCGCGACCGTATCGCGCGCCGGGACTGGAGAAATCTAAAAAATCAACGCGGCGCTCGAGCCGCTGCCTCGCGATCGAACTATCCGAGCTTGCCCGTGACGAAGGTTTCGATGTCGTTCAGGCTTTGGAAATTCTCCGGCACCATGTCTGATTCCTCGACTGTCAGAGGAAAATTATCCTCAAGGAAAGCGATGAGGCGGAAAACGCCGAGCGAATCGATCACGTTCGTCTTCAGCAGAGAATCGTCATCTTTTACTTCCGTCACCCCCCGGCCCGCAGCGTATTCGAGAATGAATGCGCGGATCGGCTCTTTCACGTCGGTTGTGGAACTTTCCATATGTCGAATCTAGAAGTCCGGCGAACTTCTCGTCGAGACAATTTTTGCTCCTTTACGGATGCGACCTAACGAGAGAGGAAGATGCGGCCTTAAATCTGCCGGCTGATCAGCGCGACCCAGTTGTCGCAAAAGATCGAACGCCGGCTTGCGGCGACCGTCGTACGTCACGAGGCCGAGATGATACTCGCGGTGGTCGATGCGTCCGCCATCTTCCGTCATCTCGATTGCCGCTCGCGTTGGATCAAGGTCGATCAGCGAGTACCAATAGACTCGCTCGGCATTGATCGCGATCGCCTGCTGCAACATCGCGCATTGCTCCTCGAATTGCCCGGGCCGCTGTAGCTCCAGATCCCAAGTGGCAAAGCCCGTCTCCGTCACCCACACCGGATGCCCATCGCTGCCGCGCGTGATCGTCTCGACCTTTTCGGCCCAGCCGCGCCAGTGCTCGGGCCAGTCCCACCAATATTCGTCGCCCTCCCACATCCCGGGAAAACCATGAATCGCGACGACGTCAATCTGGTCCAGAACACCATAGTCTCTCATGAGCCGCAGCCAATGCCGGTCGACCGGCATCATTCCGCCAAGTGCGGTCGCGCAGTCGCGCTCTTTCGCCCAATAACCAGCCATGCCGATCATGGCGCCGAATTTCTTCCAGTCGGGATCGAACCGGGTGAAATTCCATTTCAGGCGATTGTTAGGCTCGTTCCACAGTTCAACTGTGCCTAACGAGTCGCGATAACGCGTGATGAGCGTGTCGATAAAGTCTGCGTAATCCTGCAGCCGGCGCGGCGGGCTCGAACAACAATCGCCTTCCGAGATCGAAGGCGGCGTGTGCCAGACGGAAACGAGCAGCTCGAGCCTCGCCTGCCGGAGGCGCGACATCATCCAGTCGTACCAGGCTGGTCCATCAGGCCGAAAGAAATCGGCCCACGAAATCCCAGTGCGCAGATGTTGCAAACCGAGCTCAGCCAGCAGCTCAACTGCCATCTCGACCGCGAGGTAGTCCTGGTAGTGAAACCATTGCCCCACCCCGAAACGATCGGCCAGCGGCTTGCCTAAGTTTGGCCAGTCGCGGCCAGATATTCCGCTCGGTTCCATGTCGTGCTGCTCGACGGATGTTCCTGGTCCGGTTCGCAGAGATAAATTTCGTCGCCCGGATGACCGATGACGCGCAGCCCGCTCGAACGCAACATCGCTTCGACCGCGGCGTGATTCGCCATCCACCAATTGGTCGGGTCGCCGACAAAGCAGTCTTCGATGAAAGCCATCTTCGGCCAGCCGGGCGCGGTCAGCGGGATGCGATTGTTCAGCTCGTGCAGAGTTCCCTTCCCGATCTCCGCCGTCTCGACTACATCGCGGTCCGGCAGCGTCAGAGTCTGGAAAACGAGCAGCCGTTTCACCTTCTGCGTGATGATGTCGAGTCCGAGCAACGGATAGCGCAGGTGATAAAAGACGCCCATGAAAAGCACGAGATCGAACTGGTCCGAGCGCCGCGCCAGTTCATAGATCTGCGTTTGCTCAAAGTGCACCGGCCCCGCCAGATCCATTCGCTCCGCCGCCCAGCGGGCCTGCGCCAGATAATGCGGGTCGAGATCGATCGCGGTCACCTCCGCGCCGCGCCGCGCCAGTTCGAAGGAGTAGAAGCCGGCGTTGCACCCGATGTCGAGTGCACGCCAACCGTGCAAATCCTCCGGGATGTGATCCGCGAGCTGGCGCCATTTGAAGGCCGGAAAATCGCCCAGCGCATGCTCAGGCGCCGTCTGCCGACCGTCAGGCAGATGAAGATTGTGAAACCACGGAGCGAGCTCCTCGATCTCGTTAGGCGCGGCTGCTTTCATCCCGTCAGCGCCGGTTGCAACTCGTGAATGTATCCTTCCAGCTCCGCCGCCCGCCGGGCCGCGGTGTGTTGCGCGAGGACCCGAGCGCGAGCCCGCTCGCCCAGCGTCCGGATTTCTTCGTCAGGCAAATCGCGCAGCAGCTCCACCACCTCAGCCGCCTTCTCCACCAGATAGATTTCGCTGTCCGGATGGAAGAATTCTTCCAGTCCATCCCAACGATCGCTGATGATCGGCGTCCCGCAGGCGGCCGCTTCGAAAAGCCGCACGCTCGGTGAATAGCCAGCCGCGCGCATATCGGCACGGGTGAGATTGAGTGTGAAGCGTTGCGAATTGTAAAACCCGCGGTGCTCGGATGGCGGGAGATGCTCGATTCGTTGCACGTTCGCCGGCCAAACCACCGCCGCCGGATATTGCGGCCCGGCGACGACAAATTGTTTCTGCGGCAACATGCAGCCGGGCGTGAGGAGGAGCGTCTCGAGCGCCGGTTGCCGGTCGTCGCTATAGGTGCCGAGGTAACCGAGATCCCATTTCTGCCGGAGCGGTTCGGGAAAATAATAGCCGGGATCTACCGAACAATAGAGGGGCCGGGTATCGCGTGCGCCGTAGTTATACTCGAGCAGATTGAGGGTCGGACCGCCGGTGAAAGAGAGATAAAGATCGAAGCGCGGAATCAACTCCCGCGAGAGATATTCGCAGTCGTTCCGTTCCAGTCGGGCCAGCGTCACCGGTGTATCGATGTCGTAGAAACTCGTTAGGCCAGCACAGATTTCAGTTACCCAGTGCCCCACTTCGATCCCTTCCGGGACGTAGGAGCCGACAATCGTGCAATCCGCCTCCGCCACTTCCGCGCGGAAATTATCCTTCAATT
>DASXDC010000263.1:0-1748 GCA_036490855.1 Chthoniobacterales bacterium | reverse complement strand
GACGTTCCCTCCTGTGCTGCAGTCTGCGTTTATCCAAATTTCGTTAGGGCGGCGAGGCGATTCCTCGGGAGTTCGCGCGTCAGGGTCGCCTCCGTCGCGACCGCTTTCCCGACCGGGCTCATGCCGCTCGATCTGAAGTTGGAAGACGTCCGGCGCGCGAGTGGCGATGGCGCGGATGAGATCGATATGGTGATCGATCGCGGCGTTTTTCTGGCCGGAAATTATAACCGCCTCTTCGACGAAATTGCCGCGACAAAGGAAGCCTGCGGCAGCGCGCATTTGAAGGTCATTCTCGAGACTGGCGAGCTCCAGACCTACGACAACGTCCGCCTGGCGAGCGAGATCGGGATGCGCGCCGGCGGCGATTTCATCAAGACTTCGACCGGCAAGATTTCGCCCGCGGCGACGATTCCGGTCACGCTCGTGATGCTCGAAGCGATCCGCGATTACTTCTACGAGACCGGCATCCGCATCGGGATGAAGCCGGCCGGCGGCATTCGCACGGCCAAGCAGTCCCTCGCCTATCTCGTGATGGTGAAGGAAACGTTAGGCGACGACTGGTTGATTCCCGACCTCTTCCGTTTCGGCGCCAGCTCACTCGTAAACGACGTCCTCATGCAGATCGTGAAAACGATTGATGGCAACTACCAGAGTGCCGATTACTTCTCGTTGCCCTAAGTGGCAGCTCTTGATATCCGTTCACAGCTCGAGCGAGAAATGATGCGAAGAGATCTGCATCCTTTTGGTTAGGTAAAAACGGTGGGCCGCGAAACGTTGCACGCCCGAATCCAACTCCAACCGCCCGCAGCCTTCCGCACGTGCGGTCGCGACTAGCCAATCAAAAAGCGCTCCACCGTAGCCTAACGAACGACCGGCGTTGTCCGTCACCAGATCGTCGACATAGCAAAAGCGTCCGGCATAAAGCGACTCCAGCACTCGAAAACCGGCGACCGCGCGCACGCCGGCTTCGTCTTCCACAAAAGCGATCCGGAAACCGTCCCGACGCTGACGTTCCACCTGCGCGACAAACGTCTGCTCGTCTTCGAAATGGGTTCGCAGTTGCCGCATCACCGGGAAACATCGGGCGATTTCCGCAACGGTCTGCGCTTCGGCAATTTTCTTGGGCATCGATTCGCTCATTCTGCTGCGATTCTGTTTCTATGGCAGCGGCGCAACGCACCGTCGAGAATCTTCTCCGGACCGCCGACATCCGGATCGATGGCGACCGGCCGTGGGATATCCGCGTTCACGACGCCCGTTTTTTTCCGCGGGTGCTCACCAGCGGCACGCTCGGCTTCGGCGAGTCTTATATGGAAGGCTGGTGGGATTGTCCCGCACTCGACCAGCTCTGCTGCCGCGCCATCGCCTCCCGGCTCGACCAGCGCTTCATTTACAGCTGGAACAATCTGGTCGGCCTCGCCACCGCGCTCCTCCAGAACCGCCAAACCCGCCGGCGCGCGCGCAAAGTCGGCCGGGTCCATTACGATCTTGGGAACGACTTCTTCGAGGCGATGCTCGATCCGTTCATGCAGTACTCCTGCGCCATTTTCGCTGAGGGTGATGACCTCGCCGCGGCCCAACGCCGTAAACTCGAAATGATCTGCCAGCGGCTCGATCTCCGCCCGGGGATGCGCCTGCTCGACATCGGCTGCGGCTGGGGCGGGCTCGCCAAATACGTCGCCGAACAGTATGGCTGCGCGGTCGTTGGCCTAACGATTTCGCGCGAGCAACAAGAATACGCCGAACGC
>DASXDC010000262.1:0-8190 GCA_036490855.1 Chthoniobacterales bacterium | reverse complement strand
TACGTCATTCCGAGCACGCTCGAGTCAATCCCGCGGCTTCGGATTTTGCGAAGTGAAAATGACTGGGGGCCGGCGACGAAATTCATCCCCGCCCTCCAGCACGAACTGGCGATGGGGCGGCCAGAGACTCTTCTCATGGTGGTGGATGACGACCGGCTTTATCCGCGCGACGCGCTCGCGACTTACCTGCATTATCATCGGCAGTTGCCCGACGCTGCGCTTTGTTTTCGCGGCGGGCCAATGCCGCGCAGTCTAGATTGGCGAGAGTCGAAACTGACTTTCGGGAATAGGATTCGCGAGCCACGGGAGGTAGCAGTTATAACCGGATGCGGCAGTTATTTTCTCCAGCCGCGATTTTTCGACGAGAGGCTCTGGGATTATGCGAGCGCGCCGCCCGGCGCATTTTTCATGGACGACATCTGGATCAGCGGCTGGCTCAATCGGCGCGGCGTGAAAAAATTCGTCGTTCCAACCTCGGCCATGATGCGGACGGCCGCGCGACAGCTCGGGACCCTGACCTTGCACGACATCCCGGGTGGGCGCCGGCAGAGCAACAACGAGACGATCCGGTTCTTCGCCGAAAGCTGGAGAGTTTTTGCTTCTCGTTAGGCAAGCGTCCGCCGCTGCCGGCGCTGATATTGCCAGGCCAGAAAATAGATCAGAAGGAAAACGGCGGCGCTACTGATCTGCCCGACAAGTCCGCGGACCAGCCAATAGCAAACAGCAGCCGGCAACGCCGCGACGAAGGCACCGAGGAACGGCGGCAACAAATCGGCCCAGGGATTTTTCCAGCGGAAGACCTGGCGCAAGGCACGATGACGCAAGATGCCGAGCAGGACGTACGGAAGCAAAATCCCGAACGCCGCACCAGTCACCCCAAAGCGCGAGATGAGCCAGAGATTGGCGAGAATCGCGACGACAAGAGTGACGGAGGAGTTGATGAGATTGAGCTGCGGCTTTTGCACCATGATTACCGTTTCGGCCAGGCCGACGAGCGCATTCGTCCCACAGGCGAGCGCAACGATCACGAGCCAGCCGCTCCCGGCGCGGAAAGCCGGCCCGTAAATGCTGAGAATGACAGGTCCGGCGAAAAACATCACGGCCACGAGCGGCAAGAGCACCCAGAGCATCCATTGCGCGACGCGGGAGAATTCGCGCCGTGCGCGTTCCTGTTCGCCGTCCGTCGTTAGGCTGGCGACGATCGGGGCAAAGATCGGATTGAACGCCTGGTTCACCTTGCGCAGGCCGCCGGCGACTTCCACGACCGTGCCGTAGATGCCGACGGCGGCGAGAGTGACGCCCGGGGCGCGGCCGATGAAGAAGCCGAGCATGATGACATCCAGCCTAACGATGAGCGAATTAAGCAGGTCGTAGGCGCTGATCGAGGTGCCGTAGCGCAAGAGCCGGCCGGCCTCCATGCGAGAGGAAATCGCCGCCTGCGGCGGTGGAGACTGGCGAAAGAGCGACGCTGCCAGATTGAGCGCGACGAGCCCGGACGCGCCGGTCCCGATGATGACGGCCAGCGCCGGCGCAAAGCTCGTCGCCCCGAGGCCGACGGCGGCGAGAAAAGCCAGCGTCGTCACGACGGACTCGGTGATGCCGCGCGAGTAGACATCGTGTCCCATCACTTTCATCCCGCGTGAGACGGCAGTGGAGATCCGGTAAAGCGTGACGCCCGGAAGCGCGCAAAGGAGGAGCGCGAGCGGCGGAATCATTTCTCCCGGCAGGCTGAGTCGGTTGCCGATGAGCTCGATAATGGCGATCGCAACGAGAGCGAGAATTGTGCATTGCGTAACCGCGAGAAAAACTGCGACCCGAAAAAGTGAGCGGCTGCGGGCACGATCCCCAGCGGCTTCGGAACGCGCGATGAAGGCGATGATGGTGTTGTCGAGTCCCCACATCCCGATTTTGCTCAGCACATCCATCGTGGCGTAGGCGACGAGAAAAGTGCCGAGCGTGGCCGGACCAAGAATGCGCGCGACGAGGAAGGTGAAGACGCCGCGAAAATTCGAAGCGAGAAGCGCGAGGGTATTGATAAGGGCGCCACGCTTCAGCTCCGGTCCGTGATCGGCGGTCGCACGTGTCACCGGCATCGCTCCGGCGGGCGGCAGGACGCTGTCGGCGGTGCGCATCTTTGCCTAACGAGAAGCGCGGGCGGCGCTTCCGCGCGGGTGGCTGCCAATGATGAGGCCATCCTGCATCTCGTGAATCCAGTCGCAGGCCTCGGCGATCTCGGGATTGTGCGTGACGAGAAGAAGCGCCTTCCGTTCATCCTGCACGATCTTCTCGAGGAGGCGAAAGGCGCGGCGCGAATTAGCCGTGTCGAGATTGCCGGTCGGTTCATCGGCGAGAATCACGCGCGGATCGTTAGCGAGGGCGCGCGCGATCGCGACCCGCTGCTGTTCACCGCCGGAAAGATGGCGGCTTGGCCGGCGCAGTTTTCCACCGAGGCCGACTTCATCGAGCAGCCTGGCCGCGCGGTCGCGCATCGCTTCTTCCGAGAGGCGGCCGAGACGCCGCATCGGGATCATGACGTTTTCCTGGGCGGTGAAATCTTCGAGGAGAAAATGGAACTGGAAGATGAAGCCAAGCAGCTCGTTGCGTTTCTGCGCCAGCTCATCATCCGGCAGTTCGGACATAGATTGTCCGTCGATCGTTAGGCTGCCGGCGTCCGGATTGTCGAGCAGGCCGAGAATGTAAAGGAGCGTGCTCTTGCCGCAGCCGGACGGCCCGACGACGGCGTGAACCGTTTTCGGTTCGAGATCGAGGGAAACGCCGCGCAGGGCGTGGACGCGCGAATCTTCTTCGCCCAGATAGCGCTCGAGGCCGCGGCAGCTCAACCAGATCTCATCGCTCATGCTGGAGGAGGACAGGATTAACAGGATTAGCCGGATTTACAAAAGCAGACGGCATCGCCGCGCAGGCTCTCGCGATCCATCAATCTGGTTTTTCCCACCGCCGCGTTCGTCGGCAGTCAGGAGTCGCGTTCGCCGCGAATGAATTCCTCGACCCGCTGATACGCTTCGTCGTCAGTCAGCTGAATCGCCGGATGCTTGGAAAAGAAGGCGGAGGGCGAATGGAGGACGCCGCCTTTGCCACGATCGAGCGCCAGCTTGCAGCAGCGGATGGAGTCTATCGCCACCCCGGCGGAATTCGGTGAATCTTCGACCGATAGCTTGAGATCAATCTCCATCGGCACGTCACCGAAAAGTTTTCCTTCGACCCGGATGAAGCAGATCTTGTTGTCATTCTGCCACGGCACGTAGTCGCTCGGGCCGATGTGAATGTTCTCGTCGTCGAGCCGCATCCCGATGACGGACTGCACGGCCTCGGTTTTGGAAGTTTTCTTCGAGGCGAGCCGGCCGCGATTCAACATGTTGAGAAAATCCGTGTTGCCGCCGGTGTTCAATTGATAGGTGCGCTCAATCTTAACTCCGCGCTTGCGAAAAAGATCGACGATCGTGCGATGGAGAACGGTCGCGCCGAGCTGCGCTTTGATGTCGTCGCCAATCAGCGGCAGATTTTTTTCCTCGAAACGCTTCGCCCAGACGGGATCGCTTGCGATGAAGACCGGGATATTATTTACGAGGGCGAGCCCGGCTTCGAGCGCGCAGCCGACATAGAAGCGCGTCGCCTCCTCCGAGCCGACCGGCAGATAATTGACCATGATCTGCGCGCCCGCTTCCCGGAGTTCCGAGATGATGCGCTCGCGGGTCGATTCCTTCGTCGCCGGCTGGAAAGTGCGCTTCGGATCGTAGTCCGCCATGTGCGGCGCAACTCCGTCGAGGACACAGCCCATTTTCACGATCGTGCCGGTCTTCGGGAGGTTTTCGGAGAAGACCTTGGTGCAATTAGGCGGAGCAAAAATCGCCTCGCTGACATCGACTCCGACTTTGCGCCTGTCGACATCGAAGGCGGCCGCGACTTCGATGTCGTTAGGCCAATACGGTCCGATCTGCTGATGCATGAGACCGACCGAGGCCCCGTTGCGCGGCGTGCCGCGGTAGAAATTGATTCCCTGGACCAGCGAGCTGGCGCAGTTGCCCAGGCCGATAATCGCGATAGGGATCTTACTCATGGAAGCGGGTAGATTGCAGCAGCCGTCGCATGCGAGCAAGCCTGCAAACGTTAAGGCCGCAAAATGTCATCCGCGGCTGTTTTGGCTGCGGCAAAGAGCGAACGGGGATTGAAAGGAACGCCCGGAATTTTGTTGCGAAAGACCGGAGCGACGTAGAGAAAAATTCCATGCGACCGCTTTTCCGCACTGCGCTCTGGGTGCTTTTCGCTCTCGCACCGGTCGCGCTGGTCAGGGGCGAACCCCGCTATTCGATCGCTCAACTGGTCGATCTGGCGCAGGCTCAGAATCCCGAGATCGCGATTGCGCGGAAGAAGGTGCAAGCGGCGCGCGGCGGCCAGGTCGAGGCCCGCGCCGGTTATCTCCCGTCGGTCGTTTCGACTGGTCTCTACCGCCGGCGCGAACGCGCCGAGTCCTCCCGGCTGCGTCCGGACGATTATGATGCCTCGCTGCGAGTGGTGCAGAATCTCTACACCGGCGGCGCGACGAGTAACGCCGTCGCGATCGCGCAATTGACTCTCGCGAAGCAACAGGACGAGCTGCAGGCGGTGATCGACCGCGTGACGATGGAAGTGCGCCTCGCCTTTTACGAGCTGCTTTTGAATCGCGAGAAAATTCATGTCCGCGAGCAATCGATCGACGTCTTGCGCGAGGAGTTGAAAAGCCAGCGCCAGAAGTTGAGCGCCGGCACGGTCGGTCCACTCGATGCCAGCCGGGCGGAGGTCGCGCTCGCGAATGAAGAGCCTGAGCTGGTGCAGGCGCAGACCGATCTGCGCAATTCCTATCTGCACTTGAGCGACCTCTGCGGGATCGAAGCGAATTCGTTAGGCGCGTCGCAGTTCGAGGTCGTCGGCACGTTGCAATACGAGCCGCAGCATCCCGATCTGCAGGCCGCGCTGGCGCGCGCGCTCGCGACCCGGCCGGAAATTGAGTCGGCCGAAAAAGATGTCGCGATCGAGGAACGCCAGCTCGGGGTGGATCGCGCCGCGACTCGTCCGCACGTCGAGTTGTTCAGCGGCTATGAAGCCTATAGCGAGCGCGACCCCAATGTCGGGCCGGAGTTTAATCACGGCTACGTTTTCGGTTTGAACGCATCCTGGGCGCTCTTCGACGGCTTCGCCACCCGGGGCAAAATGGAAGCGACGCGCGCCCGGCGCGACGGCGCAATGCTGGCTTTGAAGGCGGTCAAGCTCGGCGTGGAATCCGATGTGCGGAGCGCGTTTCTTGACCTGCAACAGGCGGACAGCGTCCTGCAGGCGCAAACGAAAAACGTGCGAACGGCCGAGGAATCACTCGAGTTCGCGCAGCGGAATTTTGGAACCGGACTCGGAACCCAACTTGACGTCCTGCAGGCGGCGACCGACGTCACCCGGACGCGGACGACCCGCCTGAGCGCGATCTACCTGCATAACGCGGCCCTCGCCCGGCTCGATCGCGCCTCGGGAGTTGTCTACGAGAACGATACACAGCCGGAAAGGACGCCGCAGCCTAACGAGAAACGATCAGCCACGCAGGTTTTCGACGCCGTTAGGCCACCCTCCCATTTGGGAGGCGCTCGATGACGCTGCGCATCCTGGCTCTCTTTGCCGCCGGACTCGTTAGTCTCGCTTCCGCGCGTGCGCTCACGCTGGAGGAAGCGCTCGCGCGATCGTTGGAAAATAACCCGCGCATTCAGGAGGCGAAGGCCGGGTTGGAAGCCGCGGCCGGCCAGCGTCTCGTTTTCCGCTCGGTCGCACTGCCGGTCGCGGGGATTGACGCTCTTGCCGGGGCGCAGGGCGGCAAGCGCGCAGGGCAAAGCTCGATTCAGCCTTTCGCTTTTGCGCAGGGCGATCTGCGCCAGCCACTTTTCCGCGCGGAGATTCCGGCTTCGCTGCGCCGGGGAGAAATGGAGACTCTGCTCGCGGCGCAGCAGTTGAACGTCGCTGTCGTTGAGCAACTGCATCAGGCGCGGACGGCTTTTTATGCGGCTCTTTACGAACGATCGCTGGAGGAGCTGGGCCGCTCGCAACGTCAGCGACTGGATGAAAACGTCACGAGCGAAGAGGCGCGTTATCAAGCCGGCTCGACGGATCGCAGCGCGCTCGTTTCCGCGACATTGCTGGCGCGGGAATTGGATCCGCAGATCGACGAAACCCGGCGCGCCTATGGAGCAGCTCTTCTTCAACTCGCGGCGGCGATGGGGAATGATCTCGCGGCCGGCGCGTCGCTCCCTAAGCCGCAGGGAACTCTGGATTTCGAACCTGTTGCTTTTCCAGAAACCGAAACCGCCGCCGCGCTCCAGCGCCGGCCCGATGTGCGTCTCGCGCGATTGCTCGTGCGGGCGGCGCGCGAAGACGAGCGGATTTCTGCCGCTGGTTATTATCCGCGGATCGATCTCACGCTTTTCGGCCGCTACATTCCGGCGACGAATCTCCGACAGGCGAGCTCGGGCACGGCGACGCGCTCAGACGACATCGTCTCCTCCGAGGTGGCGGCGGGCGCAGCTTACACCTGGCGTGTGATTGATAATGGCAAAGTCGGCGGCGCCGTTCTGCAGGAGCGTGCGCTGCGCGATATAAACGAACTGCAATTGCAAAAGCTCGAAGCGAGCGTCGGGCGCGAGCTGGCGGCATTGCGCAATAATTTTCGCGCGATCGCCGCGCGTCACACCTCGCTGAGCGACGCCGTCGCCGCCGCAGAGAAAAACGTGGCGGTGGTCGAGAAAAGCCGGCAGGAGGGCTTCTCCTCACAACTCGATTTTCGGACCGCCGAAGCGGGTTTGCTCGCCACCCGGCGCGGGATTTTGAGCGCGGCCTACGAGCAGCAAATCGCGCTCGCGGAATGGGATCGCGCGACCGGGCGCTACTTTCAATTCTCGGAGCCTGCGGCAAAGGTGCATATTGCCGATCCGTGAGCGCGCGAATTTCGACGAAGACAATCTGGACGCTGGCGGCCGTCGCCATCCTGCTCCTCGCACTTGTTCTTTATTGGTCGCGCCCGGTTGCGGAAGTCGAGATCGTGCGGCACGGCGGCGCGATCTCCGCGGTCTACGGCACGGTGCGGATCGAGCCGTCGTTCGTTAGTCACGTGCGGGCTCAGAACGCGGGTTTCATCTCGCTCGCCGAACCGCTCGCAGCCGGCCGCGGCGCGATCGGGACGCAGGTAAAGAAAGGTGAGCTGCTCGCGACGATCGCGGATGAAAGCACGGCGCGTCAGCTAAAGCAGGCGCAAGCGGATTTGCAGGCGGCGCTCGACAGCGCACAGCTGGAATTGCCTTCGGCGGAGCCGCTAAAAATTGCGGAAGCGAATGTCCAACGGCAGGAAAAGCTTGCCGGCCTGAGCAACGTTCCGGCAGTCGAATACGAAAAGGCGAAAAGTGAAGCGAACCGTCTCCGCGCCGCGCTCAAGACCGAGCGGATTGAGCGCGAACGAAACCTCGAAGCGCTCCGCACCGCGGTGCAGAAGGTCGAGGCGCAAATGAAAAACACGGAAATTCGCGCGCCGATGGATGGCATTCTCTCGAGCATCAAAGTGATCGACGGAGAGCTGGTGGCTGACGGCAACGAACTCGTGAGCGTTTCCTCGCGGAAAAATTATGTGCGGGGCGAAGTGAACGAAGAGGATGTCGGCGAAGTAAAAATCGGGCAAAAGGCGCAGCTCCAGATGTATGCCTATCGCACCCAGGAAATCACCGCCACCGTCACGGCGGTACTGCCGGCAGCTGATCCCGAGACGCAGCGCTACACAGTCGTGCTCGAGCTGGAAAATCCGCCGGAGAATCTGATGGCGGGCATGACGGGCGAAATGAACATTATCACCGGGCGGCGCGAGAAAGCGCTGCTTGTTCCGACGCGCGCCTTGCTCGTCGATCAGGTGTTGGTGGTGGCGCACGGGATCATCGAGGCGCACACGGTCAAAGTCGGCTATCGCACCCTGGAATTCGCCGAAGCCCTCGAGGGGATAAAGGAAGAAGCACACGTCGTGGTAGCGGATCAGGATCGGCTCCGGCCCGGGGAGTTCGTTAGGCAACGCTACGTCGGTCCAGAACAAGCGGCGTCGGGACGGTGAGGTCGACGCTCTACATCGCGCTGCGTTTCATCGGGAACCGCAAACGCGCCTTTTTCCTCAGCCTTGGC
>DASXDC010000261.1:0-3226 GCA_036490855.1 Chthoniobacterales bacterium | reverse complement strand
CGAGATGAAGACGCACATGTTCCCGCAGGCCTCTTTCCAGCCTAACGAGTTCCAGGCGCAGCTCCGCGCTGCCACGACCGATGTCGAAGAGCACGCGCACGAGAGCAAAGTCAAGCTGCCGGAAAACTTCAACCTTGGCTTCGACGAATACGCCACCTCGCTCCCGAATGGCTCCGCCGCGCCGCGGCTCGGATGGCAACTGCGCGCCATCCAATGGCTCGCCGATACGATCGTCGAGTCGCATGTCGATTCCATCACCAGCCTCACTCGCGCTCGACTGCCCGAGGAGGCGGCGAGCGCCGCGCCAAGCCCGACACCGCTTCATCGTCCCGGTGCAACGCCCAGGGTCATGACCCCGGCAAAGAAAATCGTCGACGCCAATTCTATCGAGATCATTTTTTCCGGCAGCCCAACCGCGGTGCGGCGCGCAATCAACCAGATCGCCACGGCGAAGGAGCAGTTCTACGTCATCCGCACGCTGGTGGTGAAAAACCAGGTCGAGAAAGGGCCGAAGCGCGCCGGCTCGGGCGAAGCCGCACCTACGCCGACCCTCACTCCACCGGCGCGGGGCGCGACCGCGGCTATAGGCAAGACAACCGAGCCGGCCATTTCCTTCATCGTCGGGACCGAGCACCTCGACGTCTCGGCCAGGATCGAGATCTTGAAATTCAACCTCCCGGAAAAGGAGAATCGTTAGGCGATGAACTGGCTCCGGGCCAACTACGACCGCGCCGCCGTCCTCGCCGCCGCCCTCTTTCTCCTTCTCTGCTCGCTCTTCATTTTCCTCGATGCCTCCGGATTCAGCAGCCAGTTCGACCCCCTGCAAAATATCCCGCCGCCTAACAACAAGATTCCCGCCGGGAGCGCCCCCGAGATCGCCTCTGCGCGCGAAGAGGTGGCGCAGCCGGCACAGTGGACGACGAGCGGCCGTTCCGGCCTTTTCGTGCCCGAGAAACATTTCATCGGCGCCGACGGCCAGCCCGCCACGCTCCAGAATACCCTCCTCCATCCGCCCGTGCCTAACGAATGGTTGGAGGAGTTCGGCCTTCCCATTACCGAGGCCGACGTCCTGACCCAGGACTCCGATGGCGACGGTTTCACCAACCTCGACGAGTGGGAAGGCCAGACGAACCCGACAAAGAAGGAGTCGCATCCGCCCTACATCTTTAAGCTCAAGCTGCGCTCCTTCGCCGAGGAAGCCTTCCCGCTCATCTTCACCTCATCGGTCGAGGACACCTTCGCGATCAACAACGCCGACCCGAGCCAGCCGACCCAATTCCTCCACGTCGGCCAAATGGTCGGCGGGACGAAATACAAGATCACGGCCTACAGGGAAAAGTTCGCGACCGACCGCTACGGCACGAAGATCGACGTCTCAGAGCTGACCCTCGAGCAGATCGACACCCACGACCTCGTCACCCTCGTCAAAGGTCAGCGCGCCACCTCGCCGGAATCGGTCGCCAATTTCCTCTACACCTGGAACGGGGCGGAACAGATCTTCTCGGTCAAAAAAGATCAGGAATTTTCATTGAAACCCGAGGAGGAGATCAAATATAAGCTCCTCGACGTCCAGCCCGATAAAGCCACCATCATCGACACGCAAAAGCCTAACGAGAAGATCGAGATTGGTCCGGTCAAGCATTAGCGGCACCGCAGCCGTCTTCACATTCGCCGGCACTTTCCCATGACCACCACACACCGCCGCTTCACCCTCGCATCTCTCACCTTTCTCCTCGCCACGGCTGCCATCCTTTGCCCGCCGGCCCGCGGACAGAACGTCCGTTCGATCGCGGAGCGCGAAGTCGCGAAACGCCGCGCGGCCGTCCTCCAGGGCCAGGGGGCGCTGGAACGCGCCAAGCTCGCCCTGCAGTCGAAAGATTTCGCCAAGGCGCACGATGAGTTTCGCGTCGCGGTCACGTTCCTGCCCGATGCCCTAACGACCGCAGACCAGCACGATGCGGCCATGAAAGGTTTCTGCGAGAGCGGCGTGAAACTGGCCGAGCAGCGGATCGCCGAAGGCAAATATGGCGAGGCGGAGCAGGTCGTGCGGGAAGTGGTGAGCGATCGCTACGATCCGAATTGCCGCGATGCCCTTAACCTTCTCGCCCATCTTTCCGAGCCCGGTTACTACAACAAAACGATGGGCCCGAAGTTCATCGCCAAGGTCGAGGACGTGAAAAAACTCCTGAGCGACGCCGACGGCTACTACAACTCCGGCCGTTACGATCTCGCCTTTAAGAAATATGAGCAGGTTCTCAATCTCGATCCCTACAACGTCGCCGCCCGCCGCGGTGAAGAACGGATCGATAACACCAAGACGCATTACGGCGAGGAAGCCTACGACGAGACCCGCGCCCGCCAGCTCTGGCAGGTGCAGAAAGGCTGGGAAGAACCGGTCCGCCAATATGGCCAGACGGTCGGCCCGATCAGCGACGCCTTCGCGCGCGACGCCGGCGGCACGGCGCGAATCACAAACAAACTCAACAGCATCATCATTCCGAAGATCGAATTCCGCGACGCCAGCATCCGCGAAGCGATCGATTTCCTTCGTCAGCAGGCCGCGGCGAACGACCCCTCGACCGAGGGAAAACGCGGAGTCGACATCGTCCTGCGCACGACGTCGTTAGGCCGGGTCGAGGCGCCCGCTCGCGCGCCCGAGGTGAGCGCCACCGCGCCGCCGCTCCCCGGCGCATCGCCCGAGGCAGCCGCGGTCGAGCCGACTCCCGTCCCGGTCCCGGCCGCGCCCACCATCTCGCCCTCCGAAGCGCGGATCACGATCACGCTCAATCAGATTCCGTTAGGCGAAGCCCTTCGCTACATCGCGAGCCAGGCCGGCTTGAAAGTGAAAGTGGAGCCCTACGCCGTCTCCGTCATCCCGATCAACGAGCAGAGCAGCGATCTTTTCACAAAGGAATATCGCGTCCCGCCCGGCTTCATCGGCAGCACCGTGAACATCGGCGCCAACGCGCTCGACCGGCCCGCCACCCGCACTCAGGGAGGCGGCAAAGACACCCAGGAAACGACCGGCGGCCAGCAGCTCGTTAATCGCCAGACCGCGCTCGAGTTCCTCAAGGACCAGGGCGTGCCTTTCCCGACCGGCGCGAGCGCCAACTTTCTCCCGCAGAGCAGCCGTCTGATCGTCCGCAACACGGAAGAAAATCTCGAGCTTGTCGACGCCCTCGTCGAACAGGCCAACGTCGCCGGACCGAAGCAGGTCGAGATCGAG
>DASXDC010000260.1:0-6627 GCA_036490855.1 Chthoniobacterales bacterium | reverse complement strand
AGCCGCCTTTGCGCGGCGATCGCCTTGCTCCCAGGCGGGAGTTGGCGAATGCTTCGCCTCCGATGCCTGCCCAACTCGTCGCGCGAGATTTGCGCCGCTCTTTTCAAGTCGGCCGGCGCCGGATTGATGTGCTGCGCGGCGTCTCGCTCGAGGTCGAGCATGGGGAAGCGATTTTCCTTTGCGGCGCGTCGGGCGCGGGCAAGACGACTTTGCTTTACACCCTCGCTGGTCTCGAGCGCCCGGAATCGGGTGAAGTGGAATTTGAAGGCCGCAAACTTTATCGGAGCGGCGAATCGTCGCTCGCGCGGCTGCGGAACGAAAAGATGGGTTTTGTTTTCCAGGGCTATTTTCTTCTCCCGGAATTGACCGCGCTCGAGAACGTCATGCTCCCGGGAATGATCGGGCGTCACCCGGGGAAGGAAGCGTGCGCCCAGAGTCTGGTC
Source organism: Chthoniobacterales bacterium (assembly GCA_036490855.1). Taxonomy (GTDB): domain Bacteria; phylum Verrucomicrobiota; class Verrucomicrobiia; order Chthoniobacterales; family UBA10450; genus Palsa-1392. Next base: position 6,184 of record DASXDC010000260.1, on the reverse strand, counting down.
GCGGTTGGGCTGGCCGATAGATTGCATCACCTGCCGCCCGAGCTTTCCGGCGGGGAACAGCAGCGGGTCGCGATCGCCCGTGCCCTAATAAACGATCCGGACATCATTTTCGCCGACGAGCCGACCGGGAATCTCGACTCCAAAACCGGCGGAACGATCATGGATCTGCTCCTCGGCCTCGCCCGGGAGAGAAAGAAAACGCTCGTCGTCGTGACGCACGACAACAACCTCGCCGGCCGCGGCGATCGAACCTTCCGAATCGTCGACGGCTTGCTCGCCTAAAGGTCGTTAGGCAAAGGCCTTTGCGAGCTCGGCGAAGCGGTTTCCGCCGAACTCGCGCTCGGGCCGTTAGTCGACGACCCGGGTGGCCGTTTCCGTGCCGCAGCCGCTCGCAATTTCGTTCCCGCTTACATCATAGGTCACGAAGGAAATGACGCTCGTAAACGTGTTGCCACTCGCATCCAGCGTAATGTCTCGCGAGACCCTTTGCGTCCCCGTCCAGGTCCCGGTTGTGTCAAACCGGAAAAACTGAAAGCTGGCGCTGTATCTGCGTCCGCCGAGGAATTCCCAGTGACCGGCGCTCGGGCTGGCCAGCGCTGGATTCATGTTGTTTGTTTGGGAAAGAGAACCGCCGCGAATGAACATCCCCAGACCATGAAAGGTCGCGAGAATGGTGCCACTCGAACAGTCTGTGATCGTTACATCTGAAGTCCAGACGCCTTCGATTCTCTCTCCCGGCCCGCGGGCCAAAGCCGCGGACGGTGCGAGCGTGCCAATCAGCAGGCCTGCCAGTCCGAGAATGGCGCCGAGGGATTTTTTCTTCGTTCTGTCTTTCATTTTTTGTTCCTTTGTTGGTTGTTTCGTCGCCGGGATTTTTCCCGGCAGGCGTGCGATGATGTTGCTTATCGGCCTCCTGAAAGTCTTTAAGACGGGCCTGAAATTTCCTGAATTTTTCTGAAGAACTCGATGGGCGAACGCCCCAATCATGTTTACGAGTTTGGCGATTACCGGATCGCAACATCAGATCGCCGCCTCTGGAGCGGTAAGGGCGCACCATTGGCGCTGAGACCGAGGGTCTTCGATACTTTGCTTTACCTTGTGGAACACAGCGGCTCGCTCGTGGAAAAAGAGGAGCTGATGGCCGCGATTTGGCCCGATCAAATCGTCGAAGAAAATAATCTCAGCCAGAACATCTCGACCTTGCGCCGGGCGCTGGGCGAGAAGCCCGGGACACCTCGCTATATCATGACAGTGCCGGGACGCGGCTACCGATTTCTCGCCCAGGTTACGATTCAGCCTAACGAGACAAAGTTATTCCGAGCCGCTTCTTCCGAAGAGGCGGGAGCGGACGATCCCTCGGTTTCGGGCGCTCGCACGATCGCAGTCCTTCCTTTCCAGCCGTTAGTCCTGGAAGAGGAGAACCCAGTCCTTGAGTTGGGAATGGCGGATACGCTGATTACCAAACTCAGTAATAGCCGCGGGTTGATCGTGCGCTCGCTCAGCTCGGTTCGAAAGTATGCGGCGCCGGATCAGGACGCGTTAATCGCCGGCCAGCAACTCGGCGTGCAGTCCGTCTTGGAGGGCACCGTCCAACGGTTGGACGATCAGGTTCGGGTTTCAGCCCGCCTCATGAATGTGAGCGATGGAACGTCGCTTTGGTCCGGCAGCTTTAATGAGCGCTTGACCGACGTCTTCGCGGTACAGGACGCGATCTCGCAGAAGGTCGCGCAGGCTCTCGAAGTGCAGCTGAGCGGCAAACAAAAGCAGCCCCTGGCGGGAGGTGGCACCTCCAGCATCGAAGCCTACCAACTTTTTCTCACAGGGCGCTATCACTGGAACAAACTCACGCCGCCCGCGCTTCGGACCAGCATCGACTTCTTCCAGCAGGCGACCGAAATTGATCCCAATTATGCACTGGCTTTTTGCGGGATGGCGGAGGCGCATCGCGCGCTTGCGATCACGAGCGACGTGCCTTCGAAAGAAACCATTCCCCAGGCCAAAGCAGCTGCTCGGAGAGCTTTGGAAATCGACGACTCGCTGGCGGAACCTCACGCGACACTCGTTTTCGCGCTCACCTGGTTCGATTGGGATTGGACCGGCGCGGAGCGGGAAGCGAAACGCGCGATCGATCTCAATCCGAACCTCGCGATGGCTCATGTGGCCTATGCCCACCTCCTGGCCGATATGAGGCGCCACGATGAAGCCATCGCTGAGGCGGCGCGGGCTCGGCGGCTCGATCCGGTCTCGTTGATCGTCAACGCGATCGAAGGATCCGTCCTCTATTATGCGGGGCGTGATGAGCTCGCTCGCGCCCGGCTGGAGAAAACTCTCGAACTCGATCCTAATTTTTGGATCGCTCACCTTTTCCTCGGGAAAGTCTTTCTGGAAACCGGAAACTATGAGGAGGCAATTGAGGAATTTACCCGGGCGAAGGATTTCTCTCACGGCAACTCCGAGGCCATCTCGATGCTCGGTTACGCCTGGGCGGCGGCGGGCGATTCTCTCAGGGCGCGGGCGGCGCTTAAGGAACTGAAATCACTCGCCGCTCAGCGCTACATTCCTCCCAACACCTTCGCCGTCGTCCACCTCGGCCTTGGCCAACGCGACGAAACCTTCGCCTGGCTGGACAAGGCATACGCAGATCGCGACGTCCGGCTGAGCTTCCTCAACGTGGATCGAAAATGGGCTTCGCTCCATTCGGATCAACGTTTCCTCTCCCTGTTAAAGCGGCTTGGTCTTGGATAGGGAGCTGCCTCGTGTCGTTTCTCCGCTTGAATTGCCTTCTGAAACACCGGAAGTTTTTTGATGCTTACCAAGGACGCTGAATCCACCGCCGCTCTCGCGACGCCTCCGATGAAACCTGATGCTGCGGCCAAGATCGCGAAAAGATCGGCGACCAAATCGCTCCAGATTTATGTCGATGGAGAATTTTTCGATCAGGCGGAGGCGAAGGTGTCGGTCTTCGATCACGGCCTGCTCTATGGCGACGGTGTTTTCGAGGGTATTCGCTTTTATAACGGGCGCGTGTTTCGGATGGAAGAACACATGGAGCGGCTCTGGGATTCGGCCCATTCGATCTGTCTCGAGATCCCGATTTCACGCGAGGAAATGGATGAGGCGCTCCTCGAGACGATCCGGCAAAATGATCTTCGTGAAGGCTACGTCCGCCTCATCGTGACACGCGGCGTCGGTAATCTCGGACTCAATCCGGCGCAATGTAAACGGCCGACGATCATCATCATCGCCTCGACGATTGCGCTTTATCCAGAGGAGGTTTACCAGCGCGGGCTGACGGTTGTGACTGTGCCGACACGCCGGATGGGTCCGGCGACGTTGAACCCGGCAATCAAGTCTTTGAATTATCTAAACAACGTCCTCGCCCGGATCGAGGCCAATCTCGCGAACGCGGATGAAGCGCTGATGTTGAACGATGGCGGCAACATCGCGGAATGTACGGCCGATAACGTTTTCGTGGTGAAGCGGGGCCAGATCATGACGCCGCCGATCACCGCCGGCGCGCTCCGCGGCATCACCCGCTCGGTTGTATTCGAGATCGCTGCTGAGCTCGGAATCAAAATCTCCGAGCCGGAGCTGACCCGTCACGATCTCTACATCGCGGACGAGGCATTCCTCACCGGCACGGCGGCCGAGGTCATCCCGATGATCAAAGTGGATGGTCGCTCGATCGGCAGTGGAAAACCGGGCCCGATCACGACGCGGACGATCGCGCGTTTCCGTGAATTGACACGCGAAACGGGGACGCCGATTTTTCCCGAGTGAGAAAAACGTCGCGGGACAGAAGGGAGCGCCCGAGCAGTTGAATCTTTTCGCGACTTTGTGGTCTAATTGAGCAGTCATGCTGTGCGACGTTTGTAAATGCAATGATGCCTCGGTCTTTCTAACCCAGATTCTCGAGGGGAAAATGCAGAAGGTGAATCTCTGCGATGCCTGCTCGAAAGAGAAAGGGGTGCAGGATCCGACCGGCTTCGCTCTCGCCGATTTATTGTTAGGCATCGGAGCCGCGGAAGAGATCGAGAAAGGCGCTTCGAGCCAGAAATGTCCGGTCTGCGGTTTCACCCAGGCCGATTTCAAGAAGACCGGCCGGCTCGGTTGCAGTGCCTGTTATCAAACTTTCTCGGAAGGGCTCGGCTCGCTCTTGAAAGCAATGCACAAGGGCACGGAGCACGTCGGCAAGTTGCCCGAGCGCGCTGCGCGCCAGATGAAGCTGAGCGATAAGATGCGGGCCCTGAACGATAATCTCGAGAAGGCTGTCGCCGACGAAAACTACGAGACCGCCGCCACTCTGCGCGATCAGATCAGGCAGCTCGAGCACGAGATGGCGAGCTGAGGATGAAATTCTCCCAGGTCATGGCCAGCAGCGGCGAATGGCTGCGCGGCGAAGGTCCGCACCACCAGATCGTGGTCAGCAGTCGCGTTCGTCTCGCGCGCAATCTGCGCCATCGCGCCTTTCCCGGCTGGGCGAAAAAGGCGGAGCGCACCCTGATTCTCGACGAGATCAAACCGGAGGTGGAACAGCTTCCGGAGATGCAGGATTCCTTTTCGGAATTCCTGCAGGACCTTTCCGCGCTCGAGAAGCAGGTTCTGGTCGAGCGCCATCTCATCAGCCGCGAGCATGCCGCCAAAAGCGTCGGCAGCGCGGTGATCATGAATCGCAAGCAGACCCTCAGCATCATGATCAACGAAGAGGATCATCTCCGGATGCAGTCGATCCGTTCCGGCCTCCAGTTGAGGAGCGCCTTTAAGCTGGTCGACAAAATCGACAGCACGCTCGAGGGCAGGCTCGACATCGCCTACGACCAGAAGCTCGGTTACCTGACCGCTTGCCCGACCAACGTCGGCACTGGGATGCGCGCCTCCGCCATGCTCCATCTCCCGGGCCTCGTCCTGAGCGACCTGATCAACCAGGTCATCCAGGCCGTGAACAAGATCGGCCTCGCCGTGCGCGGACTCTACGGCGAAGGCACGGAAGCGATGGGCAACCTTTTCCAGATCTCGAACCAGACGACGTTAGGCGAGAAAGAAGATGAGATCATCGCCCGCCTAACGAAAGTGATCGAGACGATCATCGAGAAGGAGCACGACGCCCGGCAGATGTTGATTCAGAAAAAACCCGATACTCTTTGGGATCAGATCGGGCGGGCATACGGCGTGCTTACTTATGCTCATGCGATGACCTCGAAGGAGGCGCTTAATCTGCTTTCGGTCATGAAACTTGGCGTGGATCTCGGTGCTTTTCCGGAAGATCGGCGGTTGCCGGTCGACGAGCTTTTCATTGAAACCCAGCCGGCGCATCTGCAGAAGACTTCGCAACAAAAACTGAACGCAGAAGAACGCGACTTTCTGCGCGCTGAAATCATCCGCGGTCGTTTGAAACTCTTTCCCAAACCTGATATGGATAAAGTGGCGCGGGAACCCGACGACGACGACGAGACGCCTTCCGAGCCAAACCATAATGAATAATTTTACTCCTCGGGCGCAGCAGGTCCTCGCACTCGCCCGTAAAGAAGCGGATCGCTTCAATCACAATTACGTCGGCACCGAGCACCTCCTCCTCGGGCTGATCAAGCTCGGCCAGGGTGTGGCCGTGAACGTTTTGCAGAAGATGGGGCTCGACCTCGAGACCGTTCGGATGGAAGTCGAAAAACAGGTCGGCTCCGGCCCCGAAACGAAGATGGTCGGCAATATCCCCTACACGCCGCGCGTCAAAAAAGTCCTCGCCCTCGCCGGGAAAGAAGCCCGCGCCCTCAACCATTCCTACGTCGGCACCGAGCACATCTTGTTGGGCCTGCTCCGTGAAGGCGAAGGCGTCGCCGCCCGTGTCCTGAAGAGCCTCGAAGTCGACATCGAGCGCACCCGCAACGAAATCCTGAAGGAGCTCGATCCGAATTTCACCCCGCCGGAAAGCGATCCGGAATTGGGTGGAACGAGCGAGCCGGCCTCGAAAAAAGATGTTAAGACTCCGGCGCTGCGCGCTTTCGGTCGCGACCTGACTGATCTGGCGAAGAAGGGCGAGCTGGATCCGGTCATCGGCCGGCATAACGAAATCGAGCGCGTCATCCAGGTGCTTTGCCGCCGGACAAAAAACAATCCGGTATTGTTAGGCGAAGCCGGTGTCGGCAAGACCGCGATCGTCGAAGGGCTGGCGCAGGAAATCTCGAGCGGC
>DASXDC010000259.1:0-11312 GCA_036490855.1 Chthoniobacterales bacterium | reverse complement strand
AGTCGCGCCGGTGCGGGCCAGTCCGAGACTGGCGCGGCGCGCGAGGCGTTTCAACTGTCCCGGCAAGAGCGGCGCGTCAGTTGCGACCACGATGATGATGGAGCCTGTCTCTTTCGGATAAACAAAGCCGGGGATTTCCTTCCCGACCGGCACGCCGGCGATCGTAAGCTGGGGGCGGCGGCCACAATTGGCCTGGACCAGAGCGCCGATTGTGTAGCCGCCCTTTTTCTGCTCGAGGACGCGTGAGGCGGTTCCGGTGCCGCCTTTAAATTCATAACAGATCATTCCGGTGCCGCCACCCACGCTGCCTTCTTCAACCGGCCCCCCGTGCGCGGTATCGAGGGCGTGCCTGACGTCTTCGGGTTTCACATGAAAGCCGTTGATGTCATTCAGCCACCCATCCCAAGTCTCGGCGACGACCGGAAGGCTCCACCAGTAGCCGGTCTTATCCGCCTCGCCGTGGCTAAGTCGCCACGCGATCACGGCGTCGCGCACCACGCCGACACTGTGAGTGTTGGTGATCATCACCGGCCCTTCGAGAAAACCGCTCTCTTCGATCCAGGCCGTGCCGGTCATTTCCCCGTTGCCGTTGAGGCTGAACGTCCCCGCATAGACCGGATCGTCGAGTGAAGCGTGGCCGCGCGGAATGATCGCCGTCACGCCGGTGCGGACCGGACCTTTGCCAACTTCAAGCTTTCCTTCGCCGCTGATCAAAGTCGTGAACCCTACCTCGACTCCGGCGACGTCCGTGATCGCATTCAGTTTTCCTGGCGTGCCTCCGAACGGGATGCCGAGTGCGCGGGCGCGAACGGCCGGCTTCGTTGGCGACGAGACCTGTGGCTCGCGCGCCACTGCGGTATGCGACACGATGGTGAGAAGACAGAGAAAGATTCCGGTTTTCACTTTGGCAAAGGCCGGAGGGGCCCGGCGGCATATTTCTGCAGAAGATGATCGATGTAAACGCTGTAGCGTTCGGCGAGCGGAGCGCTCTCGAGGAAGAGGATGTTCTCGGCGTTGAACTGCGCGCTCCGCGAGAAGTTATACGAGCCGGTGATGACGGTGTCGTCGATCACCAACACTTTGTTGTGCATGAAATCGTGCCGGCTGGTCGGCGTGTAGGGCGTTGAATTTTTTCCGACGAGAGGCGCGCGCTCGATGATTTGTTGCACGGCCGGAATCTTCCATCGATTTGGGGGGACCGACTGCCACTGCCCGAAGACCTGCTCCATCTGGGTCCGATCGAAAATGCCGTCGAGCTTCACCCGTCCCTCGGCCAGAACATGATCGAGTGCGGCGATCAGCGTGCCGGAATTAATGAGCAAACTGCAGAGCCGCACCCGGCGCTGCGCAGCGCGCAACCGGCGCGCGATCTCGGCGTCAATCTCGAGTCCGCAGCCGGGCGAGAACATGACTTGCGCCCGCACCGGTTCGCCTGAGAAAACCAGCGTCGCGATGCTCGTTTTGAGATTCCCAGTGCCCTCGAAATTCGCCTTCTCCCAGATTTGTTGGAAATCCTCGCCATAGAAGCCAGCCAGCTCGGGTGAGTCGAGAATGACGACGTTATTCTCCATCAGAGTGAAGGCGTCGTTCGTTAGGTTGAGCGAACCGGTCCAGACCGCAGCCGCGTCGCGCACGACGAATTTGTCGTGCATCAACTTCATCCCGCCGATGCGCCGCCAGGGAAAGCCGAGGCCTTGGACGAAGCGCCCCGTCCCGGGCGGCGCGGGATCCTGACCGGCGGCAACGTCAGGCGTCTCCGGTTTGTCGCCGTCGTAGCAGATGCGAATCTGCACCCCGGCCGCGGCCCGCTCCCGCAGCGTCTGCAAGAGTTGGAGACGCAGATTATCATCCAGCCGCATGTCGTAGACTGCGATGTCGAGCGAAGTCCGGGCCTGCTCGAGAAATGCGGTCAGACGTTGCATCACGCTCGCGGCCGATTGTTCATCCTGGGCGAGGAAAAAGACCTCAAGATCATCGGGCACGCGGAATCCGTAGCAGGTTTCGATCGTTCCGGGAATTTCTGTTTTCGCGCCAACCGGCTCGCACTAGATTGGACGCGTGAGCTACCAGGTTTTCGCGCGAAAATACCGGCCGCAGACCTTCGACGACCTTGTCGGGCAGGAGCATGTCACCCGCACGCTCCGGAACGCCGTCGAGCAAAACCGCCTCGCCCACGCCTACCTCTTTGTCGGGCCACGTGGAATCGGCAAAACCTCGACCGCTCGCATTTTGGCGAAGGCGCTCAATTGCATCCACGGCCCCACCACCACGCCCTGTGGGGTGTGCGATAACTGCAAGGAAATCGCAGCCGGCAACAGCCTCGACGTCCTCGAGATTGATGGCGCGAGCAACAATGGCGTCGAGCAGGTGCGCGAGCTGCGCGAGAATGTTCGTTATGCGCCGGCCAGGGGCCGCTACAAAATCTACATCATCGACGAAGTGCACATGCTCAGTCCGCAGGCCTTCAATGCCCTTCTCAAGACGCTCGAAGAGCCGCCCGAACATGTGAAATTCATCTTCGCCACAACCGAGCCGCAGAAGATTCTGCCCACAATCCTGAGCCGTTGCCAGCGCTTCGATCTCCACCGCATCCCGGTCAACCTGATCGGGCAGCATCTTCAGTTCATCGCCGGGAAAGAAAAGATCACGCTCGAGCCCGCGGCTGCCCACGCCATCGCGCGTGGCGCCGACGGCGGTCTGCGCGACGCGGAATCAATGCTCGACCAGCTCGTCGCCTTTTGTGGCGACACGATCGCGGAGACCGACGTCTTGAACGTTTTCGGTTTCACGAGCGAACAAACAGTGGCCGATTTGACGAGCAGGATTTTCCGCGGTGAGACTTCGGCCGCGCTCGACGTGCTCAACGATCAAGCTGCCGCCGGCAAGGAAATGATGAAGTTGATGAGCGACCTCATCGCTCATTTGCGCGATCTGCTCGTTTACAAAGTGAAGCCGGACGCAGTTGCGGATGAGACCGCACCTGAAGTCCAGACGTTAGGCAAAGAAGCCGCGCTCGTCGAGACCGACCGTCTCCTCGAGTTGATCGAACAATTCGCGGCCGCTGAAGGCCGGATGAAATGGGTGCCTAACAAGAAGCTGCATTTCGAAGTCGCGATTATCAAAGCGATCCAAACTCTCAGTCAGGTGACGCTGAGCGAGGTGATCGAAAACCTCGCCGCCCTTCGCGACGGCACATCGCCCCCTGTCGCGGTCTCGGTCCCCTCTTCCGCGAAACCTTCTCCCCGTCTGCCGGAAAAAAAATCGGCCACGAAGACCGCGCCGACGCCCGCGAAATCGGCCGCAGCTGATCCGCCCACCGTCACGCCCGCACCGCCACCGGACGACACGCCTGCCGAGATGACGGCCGTCTGGCCGAAGGTCGTCCATCTCGTCCACGTTCGTCGGCCGTTGATCAAGACTTGGATCGACAGCGCCAGTCTTCTCGGCACTGAAGGGCGCCACGTCCTGCTCGGTTTCCCGCCGAGCGAGAAGACGGTGATGGAGTCTCTTTCGCGCCCGGCCAACCGCAGCTTTCTCGAAGCTCTGCTCAAGGAAGTGAGCGGTCAGGATTGGAGCGTGAAGATGAGCCTGGCGGAGGGTCTGACGCCCGCCGTGTCCCCTCCTGCGACCGCGACGACTGGAACCACGCCCGACCGGGCCGAGGCCGCCGACAGCATCGAATCCTTCAAGAACGATCCGTTAATCAAAGAGGCCCTTGAGATTTTCAAGGGAGAAATCAAATCCGTCACCACCTGATCCGATGAATATCAATAAATTGATGAAGCAAGCGCAGAAGATGCAGGAGCAAATGGCCAGGACGCAGGCTGAGCTCGAGGAGAAAACTGTCGAGGTCACCTCCGGGGGCGGCAAAGTGACGGTCGTGGCTAATGGCGCCGGCGACGTCCTCTCGATCAAGATTGCTAAAGAAATTGTCGACCCGGAGGACGTCGAGATCCTCGAGGACTTGATCCTGAGCGGCGTGCAGCAGGCGATCGCGAAAGGGAAGGAAGTGGCGGGGAGCGAAATGTCGAAAATCACCGGCGGGATGAACCTTGGCGGGCTCAGCCTGTAAGGGCACTTCTGCCGCATTGCCCGCCCGTCAGCGAAAGCGGAATCGCTGGAACGCGAATGCGAGTTGGAAGTCGGCAGTTGACCTTCCGCGCCGGAATGAAAAGTTTCCTTGTGAAGACGCTGATTCTGTTTGTCGGCTGGTGCATTTTGCTCGTCCTTTCGTGGCCCCTGGCGCTGCTCGCGCTGCTGCTTTTCCCTTTGGTCTGGCTGCTCACGCTGCCGTTTCGGCTGCTTGGCCTGGCCTTTGAATCGCTCCTCGCACTCGTGAGCGCGGTCCTCTTTCTCCCGGCCCGATTATTCGGCTGGCGGCGGACGGCCTGAGGATCCCTGGATCACTCGCTGAACCGAAAGCCTGACGGAAGCGAATTGTCGTTAGGCGGCGGAGGCCGAGTTCGGCTGCCGGGCCTTGATTCGCGCCAGCTCGTTTCTCCAAGGCTCAGAAAGGGCGGCCGCGGGTGTGGCCCAAATCTTCCGATGAAGCGCCGCGCGATCATCCGCGGTGAGGGCCGGGAGCAGATTCTGGCACAGAGGATCGACGACGACCGCCGCCGCGACATCACCGGCACTGTTCTGCCGGCGGTTGACAAGCAGGCGGCGCAAGGTCGCGATCTCAAGCACAGGCGCAACTTCGCTCGCGACCAAAAACCCGCCGAGATCGCGCAAGCGAATTCCCATTCGGCTATCGCCGACCAGCGCGGTGAGGGGAATAGCGAGGAGCCAACCGAGCACGATCGGCAAGAGCCAGATAAAATAATCCGGCGTCAGCCACCACGTGAGCAGCCCGGCGCCAAGACCGACAAATGTCGTGAGTCCAAAAACGCTCGTCGCTTCGCGCCAGGCGAGGCCATCGACGCCGCCGCGGTTCTGCGCGTGCCACTCCACTTTTTTCCCGAGAAGCGCGAAGAGAACGAATTTGGCGTGGAAGTAGAGAAAGACCGGCGCGAGCAGAATCGAGAGAGTCATCTCGAGCAGCGCACTTGCGATCAAGCGGCCGGCGCCACCGAACTGGCCGGCGCAACCGCGTCGCAAGGCGAGGGCGAGGGCAAGGATTTTTGGGACGAGAAGGAGAAGAATCGTGAAGCCAAAAAGGAGGAGCGCGATCGAGGCGCGGCTGGAGTCGGCGAAGAAACCTTCGTTCAGCCGGACGTTCCCGAGGTTCTTGAGGAAGCCGAGGAGGAGGACGACGACGAGCAGCGGCGAGGCAAGGAAGGAGAAAATGCCATGGAGAAAATGGAAACGGGTGACCGGCTTAAAGCCGCGGGCGAGGGCGAGCGGCCAGTGCTGCAGGTTGCCCTGGCACCAGCGACGATCGCGCTTCAGATGTTCGATCACGTTAGGCGGCGTCTCTTCGTAGCTGCCGCCGAGATCATCCGCCAGATGTACTTCCCAGCCCGCCCGGCGCATCAGGGCCGCCTCGACGAAATCGTGGCTCATCGGGCGGCGGCCGATCGCGCTCCGGCCGGGCAGATCGGGAAGTGCGCAGTGCTGGATGAAGGGCGCGAGCCGGATGATGGCGTTGTGACCCCAGAAGTTGCTCTCCTCCTGTTGCCAAAACTTCGCCCCCGTCGCAAAGATCGGGCCGTAGAGCGACATGGAGAATTGCTGCAGCCGGCTCCAGATCGTTTGGCCATTGATCGCCTGTGGAACGGTCTGGAGAATCCCGATCCGATGGTTCTCTTCCATCCGCCTAACGAGCTCGACAATCGTCTGGCCGCTCATCAGGCTATCGGCGTCGAGGCAGATCATGTAGCGATACTCGCTTCCCCAGCGCCGGCAAAAATCGGCCACATTGCCGCTCTTGCGGTTGAGTGGAATTTTGCGCCGGCGATAGAACAGCCGGTTAGCCGCGCCGGTCTCGGCGATCATTTGCGCCCACGCGAGCTGTTCTTCGGCCGCCGTTTCTTCGTCGCTCGAATCGCTCAGGACAAAAAAATGAAAGCGCTCGACCGCTCCCATCGCCTGCAGCGCGTCGTGCATCACGCGGAGTCGGGCAAAAACCGCACTCACCTCCTCGTTGTAGATCGGGATCGCAATCGCCGTCTTCGGCAGGGAAACGAGGTCGGCCATGGTCGCGGCAATCGCCCGGGGCGCGGGCCGGTCACTTAAAATCAAGAACCCGAAGAAGGCCTGGGAAAAACCGATCGCGACGTGAGTGAAGAGCAAGACAAAAAGTCCGAAGAGAAGCAGGTTGAGTGGCGACCAGCCCTCCGGTGAGAGGAGCGAAAACTCGAAGGTTCCCGCCAGCAAAGTGAGAAGCCCGATCAGGAGCATGAGAGCCCGGCGATGTTGGTCGCGAGTCTGGGAAGCGGTCGCTGTCCAGGCGCCAACGCGGGAGATGGTTCCCGAGTTGGGAAGTTCATTCATGGCGATGGACTAACGAGTGCCGGCGAAGGGCACGACACCTGATCGAACGAAACGACTCAGCCCTTCGTGGAGGGGAAACTCTGTTTTCTCCGGCAGCATCCTCGTGCGTCGCAGCGGCGGCGTGATCGCGACCGGCGCGGCGCCTTCCGAGGTGGAGAGGAGGGCAAAGAGCGCTTCCATCACGAGCGTGACCGGATGAGCTGCGCTGCCCGATCCGCACTGTGCACGAGCGGTCGCGGTCGCCTCTGCCAGAAGCGCTTCTTCAGCCGGTCCCGTCTCGCCCCGCAGTGCGCAAAGATAAATCTTCGCGCGCTCTCGCGCCTCGCTCCAATTGCGTGCGCCCTCTCCTGAAATTGTCTGGTTCATCCGAAGAATTTCGTCGGACGGCGCCATTTCGGTCTTTATTCGATTCGCGGTTAAACCAGCGGAGTCGATAGCGAAACTGCAGCTCGTCGCCGGCCACCGGCTTTTTCTCCGGCTGCCAAAAGGCGACGACGTTATCGAAGTATTCATTCCTGGTCGGGAGTTGCATCAGCCGCACGGTCCCTTTTCCCCAATCTTTGATCGCCTCAACAAAAACACTTGGCCGTCGCGAATATTGCGCTTCGGAATCGTGGTAATGGGCCGGATCGCGATCGCGCTGCAGGAGTCCGAAGCCGCGCGGGCTCTTCTCGGGAAACAGAAGCGTCGTGACGTGGTCGCGCTGTTCCAGAGGATGCGATTCCACTTTTCCGGCGGCAGTCTCGATCGACAACGTATCGGAATCGTGGACCTCGGGCCGGGTATCGTCCGGCGGCCGCGGATTGCTTTCGTCGCGCCAGAACATGCTCGTGAGCGGCGCCAGCCCGAACACCTGGACGGATTTGCGAAAGAAGAGATGCATTTCCACCTCGACGATCGTCTCCGTCCCGGGCTTGATCTGGAAACGATAGGCGCCGCTCACACTCGCGCTCTCGAGCCGGGCGAAGAACTCCATCGCGCGCGCTTTCGGGGCCGGCCGGCAAAGCCAAAACTCGCGGAAAACAGGAAATTCCTCCGGGATGTTTTCGGCGGTGTCGATCGCCAGCCCGCGCGCGGAAATTCCATAGACCTGGCCGAGGGCGAGGGCGCGAAAATAACTCGCACCGATAAACGAAATCACCTCGTCGACCGGCTCGCGATGCTCCAGCGGATAGAGGAGACGGAAGCCGGCGAAACCGAGCTTCGACTCTCTGAGGAGTGCGGGATCGAAGCGGGGATAGCGAAAGAACTTCGGGCCAAAATCAACCGGATGCACCTGTCCATCGACCACCTCGTTGATCGCGACCGGCTCTTTGTAGATGTAGCCCGGATGAAAAAGCTGCACCTGAAAGCGACTCTTTTCGCCAAACCAGAGTCCGGTTTCACGGCGGAAAGTGATCATGCGATAGGTATCGTAGTCGAGGCTCTGCAAGACCTGCGGTAATACCATTTCGTTAGGCTGATATGACGCCGCCGCTGCCTGCTGCGCCTGCCTGACGACCTGATCGAAGACGGCGTCGTTCATATCCGCCGCGCCGGCGGGCGTCGCGCCGAGGAGGAACACGGCGAGGGCGAGGATGCCGCTAGAGCGCCACCATCCGCCGCTGGTGCCGCTCGAAAATGCAGACTTCATTGATCCCCATCTCCGCCATCTTTTGCGCGAGCCGCGTGAAGTTTTCCCCTTGTTGCGCATATGAATGTCCATCGGATGCGGTCGTGAACGGGATCTCCTTTTCCTGAGCCGCGCGAATGATCGGGTCGCTCGGATACAGCTCACCGACCGGTTTGCGCCAGCCGGCGGTCGAGAGCTCCAGCGCGAGATTCGCCCGTTTGATTTCGCTCAGCACCGCATCGACCAGCTCGTCTTGTGCGTTAGTCGGGCGGAAACCGAAAATCTTCACGAGATCGAGATGCGCCATGCAATCGACCAGCCCGCTCGCCGCCATGCTGCGGATGCGTTCGTAATAATCGGCGTAGACTTCGTCGATGTTGCGCCGGGCGAACTCGGCTTCCTCGCCCGCATGGTCGAAAGCCCAGTCGCCGCGCAGGAAATGGACGGAGCCGAGAACAAAGTCGAGGCGGTCCCAGTTTTTCTCCACCCAAACGCGGCCGGCGGCGGAATGCACCGGATCGTTATCCAATTCGATCCCGGCGCGGATCTTGAGATCGGGATTTGCGGCGCGGAATCGCTCGACCTCCTCGAAATCGACTCCGGCGTGATAACGATCGTGATCCGTTAGGGCAAAGTCGTGCAGTCCGATCTGGCGAGCATGATCGGCCCACGGTTGGAGCAGCGCCTGCGTGTAAGGCTGCAGACGGTGGCCCTGCGGGTGGAAGTGGTAGTCGGAGAAGGGGAGTGGTGGAGTGTTGGAGTGATGGAGTATTGGAGTGTTGGAACCAGTCGCTGCACTCATATCCATTACTCCATCACTCCACCACCCCACCCCTCACGGCGCGGCGATCGATTTGCGTTGCCCGTCCAGCTCGGGATAGGCCGGGACCACGACTTCAACGGTGAAAACCTTCCCCGGGCTCAGCTCGCGGGTCGCGATCGTCTCGGAGTATTCGACATGCTCGCCCGGATTGATTAGCACCGTCGCTGGCTCCTCTTCAAAAGCGCGATTATCAGACCAGCGTGTCACGACGCGCCCGGAAGCGTCGCGGAGGAGAATCTCGATCCGCTGGGTGGTTGGAAACATGAGCTGGATCGCCCGATTGCCCCGGTTGGTGAGAAGGATGTGGACCGGGAGCTGGCGCGTCTCGGCCAGCTTTACCGGCTCGTTAGGCAACTCCACCGTCAGGACGAGTCCGCGAATTTTCCGGTCCTTGTACTGCGGAAGCTTTTCCGCTCCAGAAGAGAAAGGATGAAAGACGCGGCCGAGCCAGCTCTGTTTTTCCTGCGCGGGAACCGTGCCGATCGAAGCGAGCAGGAAAAGCGCGGCGCAAACTGACGTTAGTCTCATCCGCGCTCAAAGAGGCCCAACGTTGCAAAAGCTGTCAAACCCTTTATCAATCCGCCATGAGGAGTCTGCTCATCGCTGTCCTCGTCTGCCTGCTCGGCCTGCAGGCGGAGGCGGGCGGAAGACATTGCGCATTCCGCGTCCACCTGGAGGCGAATGCCCGGGACGGAGAGGTCTTCGCTCAACCGCTCCATTCGATGCGCGGCACGAATGTCTTCATTGAAAAGACCGCCTGGCTGACCGAGCACGACGTGCGCTCCTTCTACCCCTATCGCTCGGCCGATGGCAGCTACGGCGCGCTCCTCCAGCTCGACGACCACGGGCAGACGGTCCTCGATACACTGAGCGTGGAGCATCGCGGCGCGTTCCTTTATATTTTCCTGAATGGCCGGCCGCTGACCGAATTGCAGATCGATCGGCGCGTCTCGGACGGCAAAATCTATCTCGCCTCCGGGCTGACCCCGGCCGACATCCAGCTCATGCACAAGGATTGGAAATTGACCGGCGGACGGAAGAAGCGATGAGCGGCTGGCCGGGTGCCGCGACGCTTATCGTTCTTGCGATGACCGCGCTCGTTAGGGCGGAAGCTCCCATCAGTCTCGCCTTGCCGACCGACAACAAGGCGTTGTTGAGCGGGAACAACGACGCCTTCTATCAGGTGATCGAACGTAACCTGCACGGCGAGATTTCCCATCCCTGGCAGGGCGGCCAGTACGGCTTTGTCCGCGACCCGGTCGAGACCGCGGCGGGCACGGTCTACACCCGTTTCCATGAAGGGATGGACATTCGGCCCGTCCATCGCGACGCGCGCGGCGAGCCGCTCGATGAAGTGCGGGCGATGGCGGATGGCAAAGTCGTTTACACCAATCCCTCGGCCGGCGCCTCAAATTACGGGCGCTACGTCGTGGTCGAGCATCGCTGGGGCGGGTGCCCTTATTACAGCCTTTACGCCCACCTCAACACCATCGCCGTCGCGGAGGAAGAGGCGGTGAAACAGGGAGACAAGCTCGCGATCATGGGCCACACCGGGGCTGGCATCGACCGTGAACGCGCGCATGTCCACGTCGAGCTGAATCTTTTCCTGAACGACCAGTTCGAGGCCTGGCACGAGGCCGTCTTCCCGGGCGAACGCAACCACAACGGCGTTTACAACGGGATCAACCTCGCCGGCCTCGACCTGCCGCGCTTCCTCATCGCCCTGCGCGAGAATCCCTCCCTCACCATCCCCGCCTTCCTCGGCCGGAGCGAGCCGTTCTACAAGGTCCTCCTCCCGGCTTCGCCGCACTTCGAGCTGGCCCGCCGTTATCCCTGGATGGTGGAAGGTTCGCCTGACGACAAGCCGGCCTCCTGGGAAGTCTCCTTCGATCGCAGCGGGCTCCCTTTGCGGATCAAGCCGAGCGACCGCGTCGTGCACGCCGCCGAAGTCTCCTACGTCAAACCGGGCCCGGTCGACTTGCGTTATCTCACCCGCCACCTCGCCGGACGCGGCAGTGGCGCCCACCTCACCGAGAGCGGCCGGGCTTACATGCGGCTGCTCACTTTTCCGGACTAGACGACCGTGCGCCAGCTCACCCGGCGACAATTCCTCAGCCTCGGGCTTTGCGCGCTGCCCGTGGCGGCCGGGATCGACGGCCGCTTTGTCGAACCGAGCTGGCTCGACGTGAAGCGGCTCGACCTCGCCTCAAACCCAAGCTGCCGCTTCGTTCAATTCAGCGACCTCCATTATAAAGGCGACGCCGATTACGCCGGCCGGGCCACCGCGCAGATCAACGCGCTCGGCCCCGACTTCGTCTGCTTCACCGGCGACCTCGTGGAGGAGGCCCGCTTCGCTCCCGCCGCGCTCGATTTCATCCGGCAAATCAAGCGGCCGGTTTACGGATGCCCCGGTAACTGGGATTACGGGAGCGGCGCCGACTT
>DASXDC010000258.1:0-6941 GCA_036490855.1 Chthoniobacterales bacterium | reverse complement strand
CGCGACCGACGGGACCGCGAGCACGTTTGCCACAACCGGCTTCAGCCCGGCCTTCATCGCGGTGCAGAAGCCGCCGACACTTGTCAATATTTCCACCCGGCTCAACGTCCTGACCGGCGAGAATGTACTCGACGCCGGCTTCATCATCTCGGGTTCCGGCACCAAGCGCGTCCTGATTCGCGGACTCGGGCCGGTCCTCTCTGATTTCGGTGTGGAAGGCGCGTTGGCCGATCCGATCATCGAATTGCACGATGCTTCCAACGGCAATCTTTTGGCCGAGAACGACAGCTGGAAAAATAATCAGCAAACCGAAATTGCCGCGACCGGCCTTGCCCCGACTAACGATGCCGAATCCGCCCTTATCGCGACGCTCAGCGCCGGCGCTTATACCGTCATCGAGCGCGGCAAGTCGGACACGACGGGCGTCGGCCTGGTGGAAGTCTACGATCTGGGCGCTGGCTTCGGTCCCGAGCTGGCGAATATCAGCACGCGCGGTTTTGTCGACACCGGGAACGGCGTCATGATCGCCGGCTTCATCGTCGCGAGCAGCACGGGCGGCACCGGTCAGGTCATCGTCCGCGGTCTCGGCCCATCGTTAGGCGATTTCGGAATCTCCGATCCGCTGGCGGATCCGAAGCTCGAATTGCACGACGGCAACGGAAACCTCATCGCGTCGAACGATAACTGGAAGAGCGATCAAGAATCGGAGATCGAAGCGACCGGCTTGGAACCTTCGAAGGACGCGGAAGCGGCTATCCTCACCACCGTCGCGCCCGGCGCCTACACCGCAATCGAGAGCGGAGTAGCGGGTGGCACCGGCGTCGGCCTGGTCGAAGTCTACAACCTGCACTGAGCGCTAGTCTCAAATTGTCGGTCTGCTGTCTCTTGTGCGGCCACCGGCCTCGGTTAGCTTTCCAGAAGATTGAGAAAGAAATCTTCCTCCATCGGGGTGGCCGCGACGATCGCGCTCCTGACCAGTTCTTGCCTAACGATAACTGGCGCGCCTTTGCCGGAGGCGCAGGTCGACCGGAGCGCCTGGCCGGCGGCTTTGCAGAAGGTGCCACTTGAGCGGCTTTCCTCCGGCGCGATCACTCTCCTGAATCGCGGCGACCTCGTCAGCGCTCCGGTTGTCTCGACCGCCCTGCTTCCCGAGACGGCCGAAGTCACGCTCGATTTGAGGGTCGCACCCAATTTGCGTCTCGGCGACGATCCGACTCAGCTTCCGCCCACCATGCGCGCCCAAGCCGAGCCGCACATCGCGCGCTCGCAGACAGATCCAAATTTTCTCACGGCGGTCTTTCAGGAAGGCCGTTTCGCCGACGGCGGCGCGGTCGACTGCGGCTACTCCGTAACGCACGACGGCGGACTCACCTGGACGCGAGCCCTGATTCCGAACCTAACGACTATCACCGGCGGCCCTTATTTCCGCGCCACCGATCCGGTGGCCGGGATCGATCTCGATGGCAAAACTTTCCTCTGCACAGAAGCGGCGACGGATTCTAATTTTACCCAGGGTGTGATTGTCGTTAGTCGCTCGATCGATGGCGGCTCGACCTTCGGCAGTCCGGCCCTCGTTTTTAAGCCGGATAACAGCGCCGATTTCCCCGACAAACCCTGGATGGCGGTGAATAATTTCTCCGGAACATCGACGCCGGCCGGCCGCATCGTCGTCACCTGGACGCTCTTCACCACCAACGGCGCGTCGCCGATCCTGCGCTCCTACAGCGACGACCACGGAATCACCTGGAGCAGTCCCCTCGCCGTCATCGCAGCGAGCGCCAGCGCGCAGGGCTCGCAACCGGTCTTCCTCCGAGATGGCCGGCTCGCGATCATCTTTTGGAATTTCGGCGACAGTGGCTTTGGGGGCGACGACGCTCCAGCGACGACCGATCCGCCGGAGGAGATCGACATGGTGCTCTCGAACGACGGCGGCGTCACTTTCGGGCCGGCCACCAAAGTGGTCGGAGTGAACCGTTACGATCAGCCGGTTTTTCGCAGCGGAGTTTTCCTCCCCTCCGCCACGACGGATCGCACGAACGGCAATCTCTATGTCGTCTATCAGGCGCTCGATACCGCAAACGTGCCACGAATTCTTTTCACAAAATCAACCGACGCTGGCGCGACCTGGTCCACACCACTGGCGGCGAGCGATAATCCCGGCACTGGCGTCTTCAATCCCGCAATCTCTTCGTCGCCCGATGGCCAGACGCTGACGGTTTCCTTCTACGACCAGCGCGATAGTGGCGGGAACAGCGCCCTCTGCAATCTCTACCTCGCGCAGTCATTCGATGGCGGCGCGACCTGGCAGCCGAACATTCGCCTAACGAGCGAATCAAGTAACGCCACGCTCGCGCCCCTCACCGACCAGGGCTACATCCTGGGCGATTATTTAGGCATCGCCGAGACGACCAATCCGGACGTGCCGGCGATCCCGGTCTGGGTCGACACCCGGACGGGAAGTCCCGATCCCTTCATCAGCCGCGTCGGCATCTCTCCAAATGTCGACTTCATCAGCTTCCAGGCTTCGCGCCTTTCCCTCGCGCAAATCAACGATCCAGAGTTAGGCGGCCCAGAGGGTGACGCCGACGGCGACGGTGAAGATAATCTCTCGGAATTTCTCTCCGCGACCGAGCCTAACGATCCGGCTTCGGTCGTGCACACTTCGCGGCAGCTGAACATCTCGACCCGGGAAAATGTCGGAACTGGCGAGCAGGTGCTGATCGGCGGTTTCATCATCACGGGCTCGAGTTCAAAGCAAGTGCTCTTGCGCGCGATCGGCCCGTCGCTGGCAGATTTCGGTCTCAGCGAGGTCTTGCAGGATCCGACTCTTGAGCTGCGCGATGGCGCCGGCACGACGCTCTTCGCCAACGACAACTGGCGCGACACCCAGGAATCGGAGATTGCCGCAACCCAGCTCCAGCCTAACGACGACCTTGAATCAGCCATCGTTGCCACCTTGCCGCCTGGTCAATATACCGCCGTCCTAGAGGGCAAGGATGGCACGACCGGAACCGCGATCGTCGAAGCCTACGATCTGGATCCGACGCCCGCCTCGCAGTTTGGCAATATCAGCACCCGCGGTTTTGTCGGGGTGGGCGACAATGTCCTGATCGGCGGCCTCATCATCTCCGACGAAGCATCTGCCCAGGCGAACGTGATCGTGCGCGCGCTCGGGCCATCGTTAGGTGATTCCGGGGTGATGGATGCGCTTCAGGACCCGACCCTGGAATTGCACGACAGCAACGGTACCACCCTCGCGACGAATGATAACTGGCAGGATACGCAGCCGGGAATCATCGCTTCCGCCGGGCTCGCGCCTAACGATTCCCGTGAGTCGGCGATCTTCGCCAGTCTGCCGGCCGGGCTTTATACCGCCGTCGTCCAGGGGGCGAATGCGACGACCGGTATCGGGCTGGTCGAGGTTTACAACATTCCGTAGCGACGCCTGGCATTCCTCCGGACCTTGACATCGTCCGGGAGTCGTACGATCGACGCTCGGCCGATAATGGAATCGCAACAGTCGTTAGGCGAATGATCGCGCAGGCCTTTGTCCTCGGCGCCGGGCTCGGGACTCGCCTCCGCCCGCTGACCGAAGATCTGCCCAAGCCGCTCGTCCCGATCTTCAACAAGCCGCTCATCACTTTCGCCTTCGATCATCTCATCGCCGCGGGGGTCGAATCGTTTGTCGTAAACACCCATCATCTGCCGGAGAAGTTTCCCCACTCGTTAGGTGCGGATTCCTATCGCGCTCGGCCGCTCACCCTCGTGCACGAACCGGTCCTGCTCGAAACCGGCGGCGGCCTCAAGAACGCCGAGCCGTTTCTGCGCACCGAGAATTTTCTCGTCTATAGCGGCGACATCCTGACGGATCTCCCGCTGGCGCCGCTGATCGAAGAACATCTCCGGGCCGAAAACGACGTAACCCTCGCGCTCCGCAGCACCGGGCTGGCGCGGGAGGTGGCATTTCGCGACGGGCGCATCATCGACATCGGCCAGGGTCGCGCGAATCGCGGGAACTACGATTACGCGAACGTCTCGGTCTGGAACAGGCGCGCCTTTCATCGCTTTTCGTTAGGGGAGAAAATTTCCTTCATCCCGGTGCTGGCCGACTGGATCGGGAAGGGCGGCAAGATCGGCGGGGTGGTGATCGAAGACGGCGGTTGGTTTAACATTACATCGCCTAACGAATACCTCGCGGTTCATCGCACGATCGCGGCCGAAAGGTGGCGGCCCGACTATCTCGGCGATCTGGAATGGCCGCTGCCGATCGCGCCCGACGCGACGCTGGAGCCGAGCGCACAACTGCGCGGCGCCGTCGCGATCGGATCCGGCTGCGAGGTCGGCGCAGGAGTGATCCTGGAAGAGACGATTCTCTGGCCGGGTGCCCAAATCGCTTCCCATTCCGAGCTGAAGCGCTGTATCGTCCGCACCCTTCGCACCGCCCGGGGCGTGTTGGCCGACACCGTCATCTAGATTTCAAAAAAAGCGCGTGAATCAGGAAAGGAAGACGAATAGCCCGGCCAACAATCCTTCCTGGTTTCCTGTCTTCCTGATTCCGTCCTTCTTTTCGCCGCTGTACCCGAGATGATTATTCCGGACTCGCTCCTGCGCCAGACGCGCCTTCATTTCCCGACCTTCGAGGAGGCGGAGGTGAAGATCGCGCCGATCGATAAGGGCGGGTCGGGCCGCAAATTTTACCGCATCCAATTTTCTCCCGAGCAGACGGTCGTGCTTGTGAAATATACCCGCGACCAGGCGGAGAATCAGCGTTACGTCGAGATCGCGGAATTTCTGGCGGCTCACAATGTCCGGGCGCCGAAGATTCATTTCCATGATCCGGAGGAGGGCTTGATCTGGATCGAGGATCTCGGTGAGAACGACCTCTGGAGTCAGCGTTCGGAGAGCTGGCCGGTGCGACGCATTTATTATGAATCAGCCTTGGAGGAAATCGCAAAGCTGCACCGCATCCCGGTCACTGAATCGACCCAGCTCCGAAGCCACCTCCCGGCGCAATTCGATGCCGCGCTTTATCTTTGGGAGCAGCATTATTTTGTCGAGAACTGTCTCGGGCGCCATTTCGGTCTCGCGCCGGAACAGCGGCACGCGCTCTCGCGTCTCCCGCGCCTTTACGAAATCGCGCAGCGCCTGGGGGAATTTCCGCGCGTCCTGGTCCATCGCGATTTTCAATCGCAGAACATCATCATCCGCCGACGCCAGGCTTATCTGATCGATTTCCAAGGGATGCGGCCCGGGCTTGCGGAATACGATCTCGCCTCGCTCCTTTACGATCCCTATGTGCACTTGGACGCCGAGGAGCGGATGGAGCTGCTCGACTTCTATCGCGTCGCGGCCAGCGTGACCGACCCGGATTACGCGGAGAGATTTCGCCTCTGCGCGATGCAACGGCTGATGCAGGCCCTCGGTGCCTACGGCTATCTCGGTCTCGTCAAAGGCAACGCCGCTTTCCTCGCCCACATCCCGGTGGCGCTCCGGTCGTTAGGCGAAGTGCTGGGCGAGATCGAAGGACTCGAGCCGTTGCGCGCGGGACTGCTCGCTCTGGCGGCGTAGCAGCTTTCACGTTTCTTCACTAGGATGGTCGCACGAAAGGGTTGCTCCTTCGCTCGACGCCGATGGCCGTAGCCGGTCCGTGGCCGGGAAGGACGGTCACGTTCTCGCCTAACGAAAAGAGCTTTTCGCGAATCCCACGGAAGAGCAATTCGCCGTCGCCTCCCGGCAAATCCCACCGTCCAACACCGCCGGCAAAGAGGACATCGCCGCCGATCAGCAGTTCATTCTCGGGCGAGAAGAAACAGACGCTGCCCGGACAATGTCCCGGCACTTCGAGAATCTCAAAATTCATCCCGAGGAAATCGCGCGAAGGCGTCGCTTCGATCAGCAGGTCCGGCTGCACCGGCTCGATCTCGAATTGAAAACCGAAGTCGCGAAAGAAATTGCGCTCCGAGATCATCGGCGCGCTCTCGCGATGCACGCCGACCGGGCAGCCAAAGCGCCGTTTGATTTTCGCCACGTCCTGGATGTGATCGATATGCCCATGGGTCAAAAGCAAAAGTCGAAGCTCGATTCCTTCCCGCGCGAGCCAGTCGCACGCGCCATCCGGGGCATCGAAAAGCATCCATCCTTGCCGCGCCTCCAGTGCGTAGCAATTGGTCTCGAAGATTCCTCCCGTGAAGCTGCGGTATGCGATCATTTGCGTTCCCTTTCCTGCACCTGCTCGTAAGCGTGTTCAGGCTCGAGCTCAAATTTTCGCCGGCCGGGCGCCAGCGGCAGCGCAGGAGAAACAAAATTGCAGCCGCAACTCTTTCTGGAGCCGAACCTAAATTTGAATCTTCCAGCGGGAGCGTTGTCTCACTCTTCACTTGCAGGAGTCGGGCACGTCTCGGCGGGGCTCCGCTCACCTTGCTTTCAAATCTAATTCTGCGAGCTTTTTCGTCCGTCTTTATGAAAAAATTCCTTCGCCATTCTCTTGCGCTGCTGCCGGGTCTGATGGTCGTCGCGCTTGCGGCGCAACCCGTCGGCGCGAAGTCCGACTCCGAGCAGATCGGGCTCTCGGTCGGGCGACTGCTCGAGGAAGGTCATTACACGCATCATCCGCTCGATGACGAGATCTCGCGCAAACTGCTGACCGGCTATTTGGAAATCCTCGACTTCAGCCACCTCTTTTTCACCCAAAAGGATGTGGACGCTTTCACGAAGAAATACGCCACCGCGCTCGACGACGACATCCTGCTTGGCAACCTGCAACCGGCACATGAGATCTTTAATGTCTTCCAGAAGCGGGTCGAGGATCGGGTCAAGAAAATCAAGGATCTGGTGAAGCAGCCGATGGAGTTCAAGACGAACGAAACCGTTCTCCTGAGCCGGCAAAAAGCCCCCTGGCCGAAGGACGAAGCGGAGGCCGATGAGCTCTGGAAGAAGCGGAT
>DASXDC010000257.1:0-2033 GCA_036490855.1 Chthoniobacterales bacterium | reverse complement strand
GTGACCTGCACCGCCGGATCGAGCGACTGAATGGCGCGTTCGTAGGCGCCGCTCTTGATTGTCGCGCGCGTGCCGATCACGCCGACATGGCCATTGCGCGTCGCGGCGACCGCCGCTTCCGCGCCGGGACGAATCACGCCCATTACCGGAACCGGGCTCATCTCTTCGAGCCGCGGCAGGGCGAGCGCAGAAGCCGTGTTGCAGGCGACGACGAGCGCCTTGCACTCCTCTGCCAGAAGCATATCGGCGATCTCGAGGCTGTAGCGTTCGACGGTCGCGGCGCTCTTGCCGCCGTAGGGAACGCGCGCCGTGTCGCCGAGGTAAAAAATCCTTTCGTTAGGCAAAAGATCCCGCAAAGCCCGCACCACAGTCAGTCCGCCGATCCCAGAATCGAAGACCCCGATTGGGCGGAAGTTCGTTCCGTTACTCCGGCTTTCCGCGAGCCTCATCTATCGGGAACCTCCGATGACGGCCGATGGCTCCTGCGGCGGGGCCGGCGGGTGCGGCGTTGAGCCTAACGAGCCGGTGATCGAACGGGTGTGTGGAGGAAGATTGCTCGCGCTCGAGACGAGGGTCGGACCCTGGGCTTCGAAATTCACCGCCCGGTTGTAATTTGTGACCGCCTCCGCGATCGCCGCCCCGAGTAACTGCCGGTAATGCGCGGTTGCGATCCGTGCGCCTTCCACCGGATCATTGAGAAATCCGCCTTCCACCAGCACTGCCGGGATCTTGCTGTCGCGCAGGACGTGAAAGCGCGCATGACGCACGCCGCGATCGAAGACAGAGACGCGCGAGAGAATCGCGCCGTGGACGGCGGCGGTCAGCGCGATATTGGCTGCATCCTGCGCGTTGCCTTGAAACCAATGAGTCTCGACGCTCGAAGGATGATCTTCGGTCGAGACGTTCGACGGCACGCCGGCGGGCGCGAGCGCGTAGCTTTCCACACCAGAGCCGCCGGGCGCGGAGTTGAAATGGATGCTGATGAAAAGCGCGTTCGGGAATTGGTTTCCAAACGCTACTCGCTCCTCGAGCGAAACTGTTCGATCCGTCGAACGCGTCATCTCCACTTTGTAGCCGGCGCGCAGCAGATTTTCCCGGGCGGTGAGCGCGACATCGAGAGCGTAATTCTTCTCGTTGCCCCAGCGCCCGGAGGTTCCGCTATCTTCACCGCCATGACCGGGATCGAGGACAACGGTGTCGATTTTCTTCGCGCCCGCGATTTTGTTCGGCCGAAGCACCGGCTCGACAATTTTCGCCACGTCCATCGCCGAGACCAGATTGTCGTCGCCGCGCGCAAGGAGCGGATAGTCGCTGAAGAAACGGACGCCGTTAATGTAAAACTCGCTCGTGCCCGCTTGCGCGCGCAGCCCGCGCCGCTCATCACGGAGTGAGACCATCCGGCTGACCTGGGAGAATTTCGGGAAGCGGTAGAACTGCGCAATATTCGCGAAGCTGACGTAATCGCGGCCGTCGGCACGGATCACCTTCCAATCCTTGGCGGTCGTCTGCCTAACGAACGCGAGAAGGAGAACACAGGAGAGAGTGTGCCTGATCGCTAACACGGGCCAAAACCTGCCGGGGCTGGCAAGGCCTCGCAAGTCTAATGGAGACTGCCGCCATCTAGATCCGAACTCCCTCCGGCGCGGTGAAGGACGATTCCTGCGCCGTTCCGGTGTTGCGGGTCGCGGCTGGCTCAAAGAGTACGACCTCCGCTTCCGCATCGGCCGCGGTGCGATGCTCGAGACCACGAGGAACGACAAGAAATTCTCCTGCCTTCAATTCCACTACGCGATCGCGAAATTCGATTCGCATCCGGCCCCGCCAGACGAGAAAAAGTTCGTCCTCCGCCTCGTGACGATGCCACGGGAAGAGGCCCTGAAATTTCACCACCTTTACCTCCTGACCGTTCAGTTCGCCGACGATTTTTGGCCGCCAATGTTCGGTGAAGGCGCCGATTTTTTTTTCGAGACTCACCTTTTCCATCCCGCCCACAGTAGCACAGCGGCGGACGGTCTTTTCGTTTTGCAATCGCG
>DASXDC010000256.1:0-10400 GCA_036490855.1 Chthoniobacterales bacterium | reverse complement strand
CTCGGCGTCATCATCATCTACAGCGCGACGGCGCTTCCCTTCTGCATCTGGCAAATGAAAGGCTATTACGACACGATTCCGCTCTCGCTCGAGGAAGCGGCCGGGATCGATGGCTGCACCCGCTGGCAGGCATTTTATCTCATCGTCTTTCCGCTCTCCGCCCCCGCGCTTGTCATCACGGCGCTCTTTTCCTTCCTCACCGCCTGGAACGAATATGTCGTGGCCGCGCTCATCCTGCAGGACGTAGAAATCTTCACCCTCCCGCTCGGCCTGAAGATGTTTCAGTCCAACATGAGTACGCAATGGGGACTCTACGCCGCCGGCGCGCTCCTTGTTTCCATTCCGGTCGTGCTCCTCTTCCTCCTCCTGAGCCGCTTCCTCATTTCCGGCTTGAGTTCCGGGGCGGTCAAGGGTTGAACTAAGCGCTCGATTTTTATGAACCGACTGACTTTCCTGCTCTGCTTTCTCTGTACCCTCGCACTCGTTAGGGCGGACCAGACGAACGTCGCGGAGGACGACGCCAGCCAGGAAGCCTATAACGGTGGCTTCGACAACGGGAAGAATGGCGGGAGCGGATTTGGCGAATGGAAAATGGCGAGCGAAGGCAACGACGACAATCGCCACTCCGGCTTTTTCGTCGCCACGAGCGAGAACAACAAAGACCTCAACGGCATCGCGAAGAACGGCAAGGCGTGGGGCCTTTACGCGAACGGGACCGGCTTCGAACAGGCGGTCGCCTTTCGCGCTTTCAGTCAGCCGCTCGCGGTTGGCGATTCCTTTTCCTTCATGATGGAGAACGGGAAGATCGAGAAGAAATTCGAGACCGATGATCCGGCGACCGGATCGATTGGTCTTACCTTGCGCACGGGCAACGCGACCGATTCACCCTCCGATTACAACAAGGATTCGATCTTCGAGTTCGGCTTCTACGAAGGGAAAGAGAACTACCAGATCTACGACGGCTCGGGCGAGGACAAGACCGACTCCGGCGTTCCCTTTACTGATTCCGGCGTCATCGTCACGGTCACGGTCACGGGCGACGATACCTACGATTTGGAAATCCAGACCGCGGCCGACAAGAAGCTGACGAAGCTGCCGGGGCGGAAGTTTTCCAAAGCGGGCCCGATTACGAGCCTGGCGATCTTCAATCGCGACGGCGAAAAGACGGACGCCTTTTTCAACTCGCTTCAAGTCGCGCGGGAAGCGAAGTAGCCGACTTCATTCTTCCGCCTTCTGCCTTTGGAGAATGCGCCCGGCGCGGCTCGAACGCGCAACCTACGGCTTCGGAGGCCGTCACTCTATCCAGTTGAGCTACGGGCGCGAGGCAGGTGGGGATTATAACGGGCGGCTCCAAAAGCACAACCCGCCGGGCGCCGGCTTTCCCTCTCTTCCCAGTCGTTAGGCGAGCGTTTCTCGGGAAAGCGACTGGCAACGCTTTCGCTCTTGTGCGAGGGGTTTCCCCGGCTGGGCGCGGATTACTTCACGATGGCTTTACTGCAGATTGTTCACCTCGAGGCGAATGATGCCGATGCCGAGCTGGTCCGGGCCGAGCTGAAAGAGAACGGGCTCAAGAGCGAAGTCATCCGTGTGTGCGATGAAGCCGGGCTGCGCCGCGAGACTTCGCGCGGCCGGATTGATCTCATCCTGGCCGATCCCGATTGCCCAATCTGCGACGGGCCTCGCGCGCTCGCGATCGCAGGCGGGCAGGAGCCCCGCGTGCCGCTCATTTTCATCGCGGCCTTCGAAACGCCCGGGCAGGTCACCGAAGCGCTACGCAACGGGGCGGACGACTTCGTTTTCAAGACCCACCTCTCCAAACTCGGTCCTTCCATCCGCCGCCTGGTGGAAGATCGGCAGGTGCATCGCGATCTCGATCGCGTCCGCGAGGAACTCCTCCGCCATGCTCAACTGCTCGATCTCGCGAACGATGCGATCGTGATCTCCGACGCGGCCGGCCGGATCTCGTATTGGAATCGCGGCGCGGAGCGGATGTATGGCTGGTCGCGGGCGGAAGCGACCGGACGCGAAGTGCACGAGCTTTTGCA
This sequence comes from Chthoniobacterales bacterium, assembly GCA_036490855.1. Taxonomy (GTDB): domain Bacteria; phylum Verrucomicrobiota; class Verrucomicrobiia; order Chthoniobacterales; family UBA10450; genus Palsa-1392. Next base: position 8,355 of record DASXDC010000256.1, on the reverse strand, counting down.
GACCGGGCCGCCGGAGACGTTAGGCAAAGTCCTCGCGACCTTGGGCGAGAAGCAACATTGGGAAGGCGAGATCAGCCAGGTGCGGCGCGACGGCGCGCAGATCGTCGCTTCCACCGGCTGGACTTTGCGCGGGACGGGCGCGGACGCGTCGCTCCTCCAGTTGAGCATCGACGTGACCGATCGAATCGAGGCGCAGGACGCGCTCCGTCGCAGCGAGGAACGTTATCGCCGCTTTGTCGATGAAGATCTGACCGGCAACCTCATCATGAGACCCGACGGCGCGATCATCACCTGCAACCCCGCTTTCACCCGAATCTTCGGGTTCAGCTCGATCGAGGAAGCGCACTCGGCGAATTTTCTTTCCCTCCTCTACAGCAAGAAGGAAGGCGTCGAGTTGATCAACCGCCTCCGGCCGGAGGAAAACGCGGAGCATCGCGAGCTGGAGATGCGGCAGCGCGGAGGCGAGGCGGTCTATGTGGTGGCGAAGTTTGCCGGCACCTTCGACGCCGCCGGCAAGTTGAGCGAGGTCAAGGTCTACGTCTTTAACGACACGAAACGGAAGCGGCTCGAACAGCAACTCGTGCAGGCGCAAAAGATGGAAGGCCTCGGCACCCTCGCCGGCGGCATCGCCCATGATTTCAACAACATCCTCGCCATTATCCTCGGCTACACCAGCCGGCTGGAGGATTGGAAGAAGCACCCCGAGCACATGCCGGAGGCGATCAAGATCATCCGCGAAGCCGTCGCCCGCGGAGCGACTCTCGTCCAGCAGCTTCTCACTTCCGCTCGTCAGACCGAAGCCCACTTTGCGCCGCTCGATCTCAATTCTCTCGTCCAGGAACTGGAGCGGATGCTGGCCGCGACTTTCCCGAAGACGATCAACTTCGTCCTCCAGCTCCAGCCGAATCTCCCGCTCGCCAAGGCCGACCGCAGCCAGATCCACCAGGTCCTGCTCAACCTCTGCGTCAACGCCCGCGACGCCATCGCGCACGAAGGCACGATCACTCTCGCCACCGGGGTGACCGAAGCCGATTCGCTCCGGGAAACCTTCGGCGGGGTGACGGCGGAGCGTTACGTTTTCATCCGCGTGATCGATACCGGCACCGGTATCAGCCAGCGCGTGAAGCCGCATATTTTCGAGCCGTTCTACACCACGAAGGAACGGGGCAAAGGGACCGGCCTCGGCCTTTCCGTCGTCTATGGGGTGGTCAACAACCATCGCGGTTTCGTCCAGGTGGAGAGCGAGCCGGGCAAAGGGACGACCTTCGGCATTTACCTCCCGCTCGGGGCCGCGACCGAGCCGGATGTGAACGGCAACGGCGGAGTCGGCCGGCCGCACGATCCCGCGCGCACCATCATGCTGGTGGAAGACGAGGAACTCCTGCGCGAGCTCGGCGTCATGATGCTGGAGGCCGACGGCTATCGCGTCCTTGCGGCGCACGATGGCTTGGAAGCAGTGGAGATCTTCGAGGCTCACGCCGACGAGATTGGCCTCGTCGTCTGCGACCTCGGGTTGCCCCGGCTCGGTGGCCGCGATGTCTTCCTGCGGATGAAAGAGATCAAGCCGAGTGTGCGCGCGATCGTGGCGAGCGGTTATCTCGAGCCCGGTCTGCGCGCCGACATGCTGCGCGCCGGCGTTCTCGACACCGTCCAGAAGCCCTACGACTTCCGCGAGATGATCGAGAAGATCCACTCCATCATCCGCCAGCCGCAAACGGAAGAGGACCCGCAGGCGCAACTCTTTTGAGTTCGATTCGTCCGCCTCATCGCACCCCGTTCGCGCTCGGCTGGGAGGCGGCGCGGGCCAATCTGATCCCGGGATTGCTCCTCCAGGGGCTCATGCTCGCGCTTCTTCTCGGCTACTATTTCAGCCCGGCGGTGGCGCGACTCCTCGAACGTTTCGCGCACTTCAAACTCCGGCACGGTCTCCCCTTCGTCCTCGTCGCCGCGGTCGCCGCCGGCGCGATCCTCCCGGAGATTTTCCTCATCCTCTTCTTCCAGCGCGGCCGTCCAAATCGGCGCAACCTGCGCAACCTTTGCTTCACGATCCCGATCTGGGCTTTCGATGGCGGGCTGGTCGACCTCCTTTACCGGGGCGAAGCCGCCTGGCTCGGCAACGTCGTCACCCTTCCGGTCGTGCTCGCAAAAATCTGCCTCGACCAATTCGGCTACAACCCTTTTTTCGCCGCTCCTTTTGGCGTCCTGACCTACGAGTGGAAAAATAGCGGGTTCAGCTTCGAGTCGTTAGTCCGCGGCTTCACCTCGCGGCATTATCGGGAAAAAGTCGTCCCCACCCTCCTCGCGACCTGGGCAATCTGGATCCCGCTCATGGCCATCATTTATTCCGTCCCGCTCTCTCTTCAGTTCCCGCTCTTCAGCCTCGCCCTCACTTTCTGGGTCTTGATCCTCACTTATATGACCAATAGTTTCGCCGCCCGGCACGTCCACTCGCCGCGTCCGGCCGATCTCACTTCACCCGCGCTCATCTGAATCGCTCCATGAAATCACACGAACTTTTCCAACACATGTCGCCCGCCCTCGCGGCTGAGATCCTGTCCTATGTGCAAAAAGAGGAGACACCGCTTTTCAAAAGCGCCGTCCAGACTCTCGCGGAGCAGCACAGGCTGCGCCCGGTCTTTGTCGAACGTAAACTCCCCGCCGAGCGCTACGCCTGGATCAAGGCCGCCCTCAGCCAGAAGCGGAACGATCTGGCCGCCGCCCACGTCCTCCAAGGCTGGCTCCTCAAGGCGCAAAAACCGCTCCTCTGCGATTTCCTCGACCTGACCGGTATCGCGCACGACGCCAACGGCACGGTCGACGACATGCCCGACTCTCCGCCAAAGGAAAAACTGCGCGAAGCGATCGAGCAGCTCCTCGCGAAGTATCCGGCCGAGACGATCGCAGTCTACCTGCACGCTTTCCACGAGATGGAAAGCCCTGCCACCTGGCCGCCGCTCGGCGAACTCCTGGCCGAAGACCAGCGTCTGCGACTCGCCTCCTAGCGACGGGAGGGCGGCGGCCGGCCCGATAACGCCTGCGATCGAAACCTAGCCGGAAACGGAGAAGACAGCCCCGACCCTGGGCGAATCCCTCGGCGAGGGTGTCCATTCCCTCGGCGAAGTGTTCGTTCGCCTGGCGACTGGACCCATTCGCGCGGCGAACAGATCGTTCAGGCGGCGACTGACCCCATTCGCTCGGCGAACGGTTCGTTCGGGCGGCGACTGACCCCACTCGCGCGGCGAACGGTTCGTTCGGGCGGCGACTGAACCCATTCGCCCGGCGACTGTCCTATTTCGCCGGGCAATTCCTGTCGAACGCCGACTGATCCTTACTTCAACGCCGCCCAGACGCGGTGGACGTCGTCGTGGTCTTCGAGCGTCTGGAGGAATTCGCCGACCTGCTGCCGGTCGTCATCGCTCAGCTCGGGGTAATTCTTTGCGACGTAGCCGAGCTCGCTCGTCACGATCGTCCAGCCGTTTTGCCCGAGCCACTGCGAAACAGCGTGGAGATCGGTTGCCTCGGTCGTGAAACGCGCCCCGGTCGTCCCCTCGGGGATTTCCGGGTCGTCGGCGTGCGTCAGCGGGATGAAATCCTGCGCTCCGGCTTCGATCGCGGCCGCTTCGGGATCGGCCGCGGCCTCGGGATGATGCGCCTCGACCAGGCCGACGTGATCGAAGAGGAACTTATTGCTCCCGGGCGCGCCGAGCTGGCCGCGCTTAAAAAGGACGCGGATCTCGGGCGCGGTGCGGTTCTTGTTATCGGTCTGCACTTCTACGATGACCGGGACTTTGTTCGGCGCGTAGCCTTCGAAAACCACATGCTCGAGCTCGAGCTTCTCCCCGCCGATACCCGCGCCTTTCTTGATCGCGCGCTCGATCACGTCCCGCGACACGCTGGCCCGCCGCGCCTTTTCCACGACCGCAAAAAGCCGCGCGTTACCGGCCGGGTCGGCTCCGCCGAGCTTCGCCGCGACCATGATCTCCTTCACCAGTTTGCCGGTCACCTGCCCTTTTTTCAGGCCGGCGACCTCGCGTTTGGCGTGCAGCCATTGACGTCCCATGAGGCTGATTTACCCGTCGCACGCCGCGGTGGCAAGTAGCGCGCGCGGTTAAGGCAAGAGAAGGGTGACGAAGGCGGTGATGAAAAAGGCGAACGAGAGCATGATGAGGTAGATCACGCTGCCGAGGGCGAACTTGAAGAGGGTGGCGAACCAGTTTTGCCGATAGACTCTCCGAATCGCGACCAGCAACTGGACCAGAACCGCGAGGCCGAGGAAGACGCAGACGATCGGGACGAGCGGCCGGGGCGCTTTCCAGGCGAGCAAAAATGCGACACCGATAATGGCGAGGGTGCTGAGGAAAACAAAGGCGTGGGTGTGGAGGGCGAAGATGAGGTGCTCGATATAATAACGGCGCTTGAAGACGTAGAGGATCTTGAGGACGAGGGCGAAGAGCGGAATGCAGCAGAGGACCATCGGCGCGAGATTCTGGATGAGCGCCTTGAGGAAAAGATCGCCGCGGTCGCCCGTCGGCCCGATTTTTTCCCTGGTCCGTTTCTGAATCCACTTCGCGAAAGCCGGCGCGTCGGTCTCCTGATCGAGATCGGGAAAGATCTCTCGCGCCGTCGGGGAGGGCTGCGCGGCGGGCGGGAAGGACGAGGCGAAGTTCCAGCTCGGGGTTGCGCTCGGCGCCGGCGGGAGAGGACCGAGCGGGACACGGGCGAGAGCGGCGGCGGTATCGACATCGATGCTGCTCCGCGTGTGCAGGTGGGTGTTTCGCGCGAGGTAGTTGATCACGAGAAAAAAGAGGACGCTCGCGATCAGGTAAACCCGCAACGGATGGACGTGGCGGACGCGTTTCCCCTCGACAAACTCGGTCGTTAGGCGCCACGGCTTGATCAGGAGGAGGCCGAAGGTTTTGAGGAAACGCTCGTCGAGATTGAAGAAAGCGTCGGCCGCGTCGGCGAGGAGCGAGACAAAGGAGCGGTGGTAATCGATCGCCGGCTGCCCGCACTTCGCGCAGTAGGGGCCGGTCAGCTCCGCGCCGCAATTTTCGCAGTGGGTGAACGGCGGCCGGGTCTTCTTTTTCCGATGCAGCCAGTTGCGCCGCGGAGCGCGGCCGAGCTCGGCGGCAGCCGCGTCGCCGAAGATAAGAGGCGTCGTTTCGTCCGACACGCCGGCAGATTATTCCGCAGGCGGCGCAAGTCCAAGCCGGAAGCGGCGGTTATTCGCCTAACAAGAAGAGACCGGCGGTGCCAGCCAGACCGATGGCGCAGAGCGCGACGGTGCTTTCGATGAAGTAGGGATAAGCCATGAGGGCGAGCCCGAGGAACATCGGTTTCCAGCGGCTCATCTTTTTCCCGTAGATGAAGCCGATGAAGCCGACGCTGCTGAAGATGAGCCCGGCGAAAAGATTCCAGCCGGAGAATGTGGGCAGCGTGGGCATGCTGTGAGCGAAGCTACAACCGGGCCACAGAGGCGGCCTTTGCGAAACTAAACGTTGACCGTCACGCTCGGGCAGTGCCACGATGCGCCGCTCTTGATCGCTCCAAGCGTCACAACCGGAGATCACCGTGGCCGCCAATTTATTCCGAACCAAAAGTCCTGAACTCCTGATCCGCGAATCCGAAGCCTCCGATCGGAAAATGAAGCGCTCGCTGACGGCGTTTGATCTCACTTGTCTCGGGATCGGCGCGATCATCGGCACCGGTATTTTCGCGCTCGCCGGGACCGCGGCGGCGGGTGAGACGGTCCACGTCGGCGGATCGATCGTGAAGACGCCGGTCTTGAATTTCATCATCGCCTTTATCAATCACACCGACCTCGTCTTCGGCCGGCCGGCGGCCGGGCCGGCGGTGGCGTTTTCTTTCGTGGTCGCGGCAATCGCCTGCGCTTTCGCGGCCCTCTGCTACAGCGAGCTGGCTTCGATGATTCCGGTTTCCGGATCGGCCTATACTTATTCCTACGCAACGTTAGGCGAGATCATCGCCTGGATCATCGGCTGGGATTTGATTCTCGAATACGCGGTCGGGAACATGGCGGTCGCGGTCGGCTGGTCGGGTTATTTCGTGCAGTTGTTAGGCAACCTGCCGTTCGGATTGCACCTCCGCTTTCCGCTCTGGCTGGTGAGCGATTACACGACCGCGAGCGCGATGATCGCGAAAAGCGGGCCCACCCTGGGCAATTATTCTTCGAGCACCCTGCCGGTCGTGCTGGGCCACGCCGTCGCGTTCAACCTGCCGGCGTTCCTGATCGTCGCGAACGTGACCGTGCTGCTGATCTACGGCATCCGCGAAAGCGCGACCGCGAACACCACGATCGTGATCATCAAGCTCGCGGTCGTCGTCTTTGTGATTGCCTTCGGCTCGTTCATGGTCAATCCGACGAACTGGCATCCGTTCATGCCGAGCGGATTCGGCGGCGTGATGAGCGCGGCGGCGATTGTTTTTTTTGCCTTCATCGGCTTCGATGCGGTCTCGACCACGGCGGAAGAAACGAAGAACCCGCGCCGCGATTTGCCGATCGGGATGATGGCCAGCCTGATCATCTGCACGATTCTCTACGTCGCGATGTCGCTCGTCCTTTGCGGGATGAAAAAATACACTTCCTTCGTAGGCGATTCCGCGGCAGTCGCGACGGCTTTCGCCGCCAAGCCCTGGGCACAGGCGCTGATCAGCGCCGGCGCACTCGCCGGCCTCACCTCGGTGCTGCTCGTTTTCCAGCTCGGCCAGCCGCGCATCTTCATGGCGATGGCGCGCGACGGATTGCTCCCGCAATATTTCGCCCGCATCCATCCGCGTTTTCGCACGCCCTACATTACCACGATCTGGACCGGCGTCGTCGTCGGCGGAGTCGCGATGCTGACCGATATCGGCTCGTTAGCCGACCTCACGAACATCGGAACCCTTTTCGCTTTCTGCCTCGTCTGCGCCGGCGTGATCATGCTCCGGAGAAAAGATCCAGACCGGCCGCGTCCCTTCCGGGTGCCGTTCGTGCCGGTCTTTCCATTGCTTGGCGTGCTCTTTTGCGGCGCGCTCATGCTTAGCCTGCCGATCGAAACCTGGATTCGGTTTTTCATCTGGCTCGTCATCGGCCTCGTGATTTATTTTCTCTACAGCATCAGCCATAGCCGGCTTCGGCAGGGCATCGATACCGGTGACACGGAGGAGGGATTGCCGCCGATCGTGCCGTAGCTGCGTTCGTTAGGCCATTGCGACTCTCGCATTCGATCGGCTTCATCGGCGCGAGCTCCTTCTCCTCCAACCAGGGCGCGACCTCGACCAGCTTCGTCAGGCTGCCGGTTTTCGCGTCGAACAAACCGCGTGTGCCGGGCGAACGATCGTTGGCGGAAGCGGGCTCTTCTCCGAGGAGAGGGCGTTTCTCGAAGCAGCCGCTCCGGCTTTCGGCGCAGCGGCCGGCGCTTGCGCGAGGAGGGCGATCGCAAACCCGGCGACAAGGAAGTAGACGAGAATGAATTTCATAGCGTTACCCGTGAGATGCAGCGGAGGGCGCATTCGGATTCAACCTTTTGCGAGTCGCGCCGGCAAACGGAGCGGAATGCGCCGGATCTCGCGCCCCGCTCCCCCTTTCCAATCGCGGGCGAGAAGCTAGGATTGGCCGCCGTGGCGGATTCCGATCGAACCTTTGACATCCTCGGCACTCCACTCCTCGCAACCTCCTACGAAGGTCTCATCGCCCTCGCCCAGAACATCGCAACTCAGAATGGCACCTCCGCAATTGACCTAACGAACACGCACATCGTCACTCTGCGCCGGCAGGATGCCCGCTTCCGCGAGATCACGAGCTGTTTCGATTATTTCGTGCCGGATGGGATGCCGCTCATCTGGTGCCTGAATGCGCGCGGAGCCGGGCTGCGCGACCGCGTCTATGGCCCGACTTTCATGCGCCGCTGTCTCGCGGAGAGCCCGCGGCCGTGGAAACATTATTTGTTAGGCGGTTCGGCCGAATGCCTGGAGGCCTTGCGGCAAAAACTTGTCGCCCGCGATCCGCGACTCGAAATCGTCGGCTCGCGCCACGGCTATTTTTCGCCTAACGACGAGGCGGAAATCGTGGCCGAGATCAATCGCCTCGCTCCCGACTTCGTCTGGGTAGGCCTCGGGACCCCGAAGCAGCAGGAATGGATTCATCGGCACAAAGCCGCGATCAGGCGTGGCGTCCTCTTTGCGGTCGGATTTGCCTTCGACGTTAACGCCGGATTGAAACCGGATGCTCCCGGATGGATGCAGCGCCTCGGGCTCACCTGGCTCTTCCGGGCCGCTTCCGAGCCGGGGCGATTGCTCGGTCGTTATCTGCGCTACAATAGCCTGTTTGTTTACTACCTTCTGCGAGATGGCTTC
>DASXDC010000255.1:0-3468 GCA_036490855.1 Chthoniobacterales bacterium | reverse complement strand
GTGATGGCGATGGATTATGCGCCGGCGATTCGGATGGGCGTGCCGGGCGCCAATCCGCAGGCGGGCCTCGGCGAATTCTTCACCCTTCCGATTTTCACCTGCGCGGGATTGATGTGGATGGCGTCGGCGATCGATTTCGTGATGATCTTCGTCTCGCTCGAGCTGGTCACGATGTCGTTCTACGTGCTGGTTAGTTTCACGCGGCGCAACCCCGCCGCGCTCGAGGCCGGGGTGAAATATCTGATCCTGAGCGCGCTCTCGACCGGGTTCCTGGTCTTCGGCATCACCTGGATATTTGGGGTGACGGGCAATACCAGCCTGGCGCGGATCGGAATTTACCTGGCGACGCAATCCTTCGATCGCATTCCGCTGCTCTTCGGTGTCGCGCTCGTCCTCGTCGCGCTCGGTTTCAAGATCGCGGCCGTGCCATTTCAAATTTGGGTGCCCGATGTCTATCAAGGCGCGCCGACGCCGGTGACGGCTTTCCTTTCCGTCGGCTCGAAGGCCGCCGGATTCGTCGTGCTCCTGCGCGTGCTGGTGCCGTTTCTTGCGCTGCCGCAGGTCGGCCACCTGCTCGTCGGTATGGCCGCGCTCACTCTGATCTACGGAAATCTTGCCGCTCTCCCGCAGAGCAACCTGAAGCGGCTCCTCGCCTACTCGAGCATCGCGCACGCCGGATATTTGCTCATCGGGGTGGCGTCGGTCGCGGGCGCGGCGGTCGCGTATTATCTCGTCTCTTACCTGCTGATGACGCTGCTTTGTTTCGCGGTCCTGATCGTCGTCGGCAACAGCACGGGCGATCAAATCGAAGATTACGCCGGGCTCGCGAAACGCTCTCCCTTCCTCGCCTTCGCGATGTTGATCGGGATGATTTCGCTCGCGGGTGTTCCTTTTACCGCTGGGTTCCTCGGGAAATTCTTCATCTTCGACGCCGCGATCCGGGAGCATCAAACGCTGCTCGTCGTGCTCGGAATCGTCACGGTCGGTTGCGGCTTTTACTATTACCTGAAGGTGGTGCGGGCGATGTACTGGCTGGAACCAGCGAGCGGCGCGAAGCCGCTCCCGCTCAGCGCTCTCACTCGCCTAACGATGACGGGATTGATCGCCGCCATCGTCGTGCTCGGGATTTATCCACAGCCGATCCTGAACGCGCTCGGCCCGCGGCCGGTTGCGCTCGCCGCAGCTCGTTAGGCAATCAGTCGCTCAGCTCGACATTCCAGTAGGCGAGGTCGACGAAATGCCGCCAGCTTTCGTGCTGCTGGCTGCTGAAGGTGACGTGGACGAAGGGCCGCCACTTCGGCCGCTTTGGCTTGCGAATGAGGGTCATGTGCACCTGGTGCGGAAGGCGGTTGCCCTTCCGCGTATTGCACGGGATGCAGGAGCAGACGACGTTTTCCCAAGTCGTTAGGCCGCCTTTGTCGCGCGGCAGGACGTGATCGAGATTCAGCTCCTGACGCTCGAATACTTTCCCGCAGTACTGGCAGGTGTTGTTGTCGCGCTCAAAGACGTTGTGCCGGGTGAATTTCACCTCCTTTTTCGGCAGACGATCAAAGAGGAGGAGGACGATGACGCGCGGAACACGGATCTTCCACGAAATGGTCGTGACCATCTCGTGCTCCGCTTCCGGCACGGCGACGGAAAAATCGCGCCAGCTCGCGAAATCGTGGGTCGCAAAATTGTTCTGCTGATCGGCCGCCACCACCTGGGCCTGGCCCTGGTAGAGGAGAGTGAAGGCACGACGCGCCGAGCAGATGTTCACCGCCTGCCAAAGGCGATTGAGAACCAGCACCTGACTTTCAAGTGGCGTTTGCAGAGGTTCCTTCGCGCGGCCTAACAAACAGGCATCCGCTCGAATTGGCGCGAAATTATCATCCGGAAAATTTTTTGTCAACGTAACGTCTGGGCGACGTGCTTGTGGTGATTCCCTGCGAGAGCGCGACGAAGCAGCCGTGCCGGAGTCTGGATTCGAAATGGCGTGAAGCGATCCGGAGCCGCAACTTTTCGTCCGAGAGTGAAGTGGCATGTTGGCCGGCGGCGAAAACAAAAGGCGTTTGCATCGGGTTTCGTCCAAGCCCAGTTTCCCTGCCTCATCACGTTATATTTATGCGCTTTATCACTCGCTTTTCGCTCCTGCTCACCGCTCTTCTTTTGCCAGCCGGCTTCGCTTTCGCGCAGAATCTGCCGAACACGACGCGGCTCCTGCGCTTCCCGACGACAAATGGCGAACAGATCGTTTTTTGCTACGCGGGCGAAATTTACACCGTCGGGAAAGACGGCGGGACGGCCCGCCGCCTAACGAGCGGCCCGGGCTACAGCTCCTTCCCGCATTTCTCGCCGGATGGAAAACAACTCGCTTTCACCTCCCACTATGACGGCAACACCGAGGTTTACGTCATGCCAGCGGAAGGTGGCGAACCGAAACGCCTAACGACCACGGCCACGCTCTCGCGCGACGACATCTCGGATCGAATGGGGCCGAATAATCTCGTGATGGGCTGGGAAAACACGCAGCCCCTCGTCATCTTCCGTTCCCGGCGCACCTCGTTCAATACCTTCATCGGCGATTTGGAAACCGTCGGGCTCAATGCCGAGCTGCCAAAGCAACTGCCGGTGCCGCGCGGCGGCTTCGTCTCATTTGCGCCTGACGATTCGAAGATGGCTTACAACCGCGTCTTCCGCGAATTCCGCACCTGGAAGCATTATCGCGGCGGAATGGCGGACGACGTCTGGATCTATGATTTCAAGACCCAGCAGACTGAGAACCTAACGAACAATCCCAGCCAGGATATTTGTCCGATGTGGGGACCGGACAATCACATCTATTTCCTCTCCGATCGTGATGGCCGGATGAATCTTTTCTCGGTCGGCCTCGGCTCGAAAGAGACAAAGCAGCTGACGAAATTCAAGGATTTCGACATCAAGTTTCCCACCATCGGTAAGGATTCGATCGTCTTCGAGGAGGCCGGCTACATCTGGCGATATGATCTCGCGAGCGGCAGGTCGACGCCGCTCCCGATCGACATCAAGGAAGACTTCGCCTCCGGCCGGGCGCAGTTCCTCGATGCGTCGAAGCATACCGAATCCGTGAATCTCGCGCCCGATGGCCAGCGCGCGATTGTGGTCGCGCGGGGCGATCTCTTTTCAGTGCCAGCCAAGGACGGCGTAGCCCGCGCCCTGACGAGAACCTCCAATGCCCACGAACGCGACGCGACCTGGTCGCCGGACGGAAAGTGGATCGCTTATAACTCTGATGAATCGGGCGAGAACGAGCTTTACGTTCGTTCGCAGGATGGGAAGGGGCAGCCGCAACAGCTGACGAAGGCGGCTGATACCTATTACTACGAGCCGATTTGGTCGCCCGATAGCAAGAAGCTCCTCTGGAGCGATCGCCTGCAGCGTCTGCGCTATGTCGACGTCGCGAGCAAGGCGTTGACTGAAATCGCGCAGGATAAGACCGGAGAGATCGAA
>DASXDC010000254.1:0-7841 GCA_036490855.1 Chthoniobacterales bacterium | reverse complement strand
TTCTTCCCCGGCGCGTGACCGGAATGCCGGCGCACCTGCATCGCAAAATCACCCGCGAAATCAAACGCAGCCGGTCTGTGCTGCTGATGAAGTAACGCGAAAGGGCGGCTTCGCCGCCATTCACCTTTCCCCGGCGTTTTCCGCAACAGGAATGAGACATGCCCTGTCCCTCCGTTGCGGCCGAGTTCGTTAGTCCAGACTTTTCGTTAGGCGGGCCTGCCTCGTTAGGCGACCGCTTCGAGTTTCCTAAGGCGGCGGCGAAATGCAGGTCCATCTGCAGGCGAAAGCGCCAGTGGAGTCATTCCTGGAGGATCTCTGGAAAGGGGAACTTCGACCCAAGGCTACCTAACGATTGCTGATGAAAATCGCGTGCGATTCCGCGATGTCGTTGAGCAGGTAATTAATCATCTGATCGAGCGATTCGCCCGCCGTCGCCGAGCCGATGGATTCGATCGTTAACGCGAAGAACGGCGCACCGCAAAAGCGTGCTGGCGTGTTTCGGATTTTTATTCGACGGCGAAAGGTTCTGCGAATTCGATGCCCGAATTTCGCCGATGCACGCACCCATCTCGCGCGCTTACGCTGCGGATATGAAAGCAACCACCTATCGAATCGTGCCACTCCCGACCGAAGTCGCGGAACGCGCGCGCGCCAACGCCCGGGCCGGAGCCTCGGACCACGTGATCGTCACCGCCGATGCCGCGAAAAGCTATCCCTGCCGCCATTGCCTGCAGTGGGCGGCGCCCGGCCAAGAGCTGGTCCTTTTCCCCTTCACGACCATCGAGCCGGGCAAGCCGTATGCGGAGACCGGACCGATCTTCGTGCACGCCAAGGCGTGCGAGCGCTATCGCGCGACCGACGAGTTTCCGGGGGAATTTCGTGAGAGCCGATCGATTCGCGGTTACGATGCGGCGGAGAACATGATCGCGGGCGAAGTCATCAACGGGAGCGGACCAGAGGAGGTGATTGACCAATTGCTGGAGAATCCGCAGATCGCGTTTCTCCAGGTGCGAAGCGCCAGCCGTGGCTGCTATACTTTTGGAATCGAGCGCGCATGAAAGCGATGGAACTTCTTCCGCCTAACGACACCATGTATGACGCGCTCCTGAAACGCGACGCCAGCTTCGAGGGCATCTTTTTTGTCGGCGTGCGCACCACCGGGATCTTTTGTCGGCCGACCTGTCCGGCGAAAAAACCGGCGCGTCAGAACGTCGATTTCTTCGCGACGCCGAGCGAAGCACTCCTTGGCGGTTATCGACCGTGTCTCCGCTGTACGCCGATGGATCCGGAACAGCGCCCGCCGAAGTTGGTCGAACAACTGCGCGCCGAAGTGGAGCGCGCGCCTGGCGGCCGCCTGACGGATAAGGAACTCGCGGCGATGAAGATCGATCCCTCGACCGCGCGCCGGCAATTTCAGCGGCATTACGGAATGACTTTCCAGGCCTATCACCGCGCGCGCCGGATGGGACTCGCGCTCCGCGAGGTGCGCAAAGGCAGCCGGGTCGATGAAGCGCAAAGCGAAAGCGGCTTCGAATCCGCGAGCGGTTTTCGCGAAGCGTTCAATCGTATCTTCGGTGAATCGCCGACCGCGGCGAAGGAACGCCTCGGCCTTTTCGCGCAACGGATCGAAACGCCGTTAGGCGCGATGGTCGCGATCGCGGATGACGAAGGCTTGCGCCTGCTCGAATTCGCCGAACGCCGCGCACTCGAACGCGAGATCGGGATCCTGCGACAACGCCTTCGCACTAGCGTCGTCCCGGGCGAACATCGTTATCTCGACCGGATTCGCAAAGAACTGGGCGATTATTTTGCCGGCAAAAATCTCAATTTTACTATCCCGCTCGCGCCCATCGGCTCCGACTTCCAAATGCGCACCTGGGAGGTGCTGCGCTCGATTCCACTCGCGGAGACGCGCTCCTATTCCTGGATGGCCGAGCAGCTCGGCAGCCCCGCTGCGCGCCGCGCCGTCGGCCGCGCGAACGGCACGAACATGATGAGCATCATCATTCCCTGCCATCGCGTGATCCGCGCCGATGGTTCGCTTTGCGGTTACGGCGGAGGGCTCTGGCGGAAGAAGTGGCTGCTCGATCACGAGCAAAAATTTGCGCGCGCCCAGGAGGACTCGAACCTCCGACCGACGGATTAGAAATCCGTTGCTCTATCCGGCTGAGCTATGGGCGCCGGTCCACGAAAATAGCTGGGCGTCCCGGCACTGCAATCTCCTTCCCGGTTACGGTGGCGCAAGCGAGCGAAATTAGGTTTGGTCACAACCGATGAGATTTGGCAGGATCGAGGCGCTCGAGGTTATTGATGAATCTCTTCGCTTCTGGCCGTGAGGCCGACGCTGGCGCCGCGACTTTCGCGACCACTCGCTGGAGCGTTGTTCTGACGGCGCAGGGACCATCGCCCGCGGCCGACGCTGCGCTCGAAGCGCTTTGCCGCAGTTACTGGATGCCGCTTTACGCTTTCATCCGACGGGAAGGCTATCCGGTGGAGGAGGCGAAAGATCTGACCCAGGAATTCTTCGCGCGCTGGCTCGAGCGCCGCGACTTCGATTCTGTCCGAAAAGAGAAGGGCCGCCTGCGCTCTTACCTGCTCGTTTCGCTCAAGCATTTTCTCTCGAATGAGCGCAACCGCGCGACCGCGATCAAGCGCGGTCGGGGCCAGCAGACGCTTTCGCTCGACGAAATTTTTGCGCAGCAACGGTTTGACCTGGAACCGGTCGAGAGCCTGACCGCCGAGCAGATCTACGAACGCCGCTGGGCGCTGGCTGTGCTCGATCAGGTGCTCTCGCGCCTCGGCTCCGAGTATCGGAGCAGGGGGCGGGACGAGTTATTCGATCGGCTCCAGATGCTGCTGGCCAATGACGCGAATCATCCTTCCCAGGCGGAAATCGCGCGAGAGTTGGGCATGACGGAAAATGCGGTCAAGCAGGCCTTCCATCGCCTGCGGATGCGCTATCGCGAACTGTTGCGCGAGGAAATTTCCAACACGGTCGCAAGTCCCGGCGAGATCGAGGACGAGTTGCGCCATCTGATTGGGACTCTGCGGACGTAACTTCGCCCGGTATTCTCTGCATTAACCATGGAGATGACGAGAGATCGCGCGGCTGAAGCGAAGGACGAAGGCAAAGCGCTCTGCGCCAAGTGCAGAGCGGAGATTTTTGCAGACGCGCCTTCCGGATGTTGTCCGGCGTGTCTTTTGGAGATTGGTCTCGATTTGCTGACGGGCGCGGAGGCCGACGAGCCGATCCTGGGAGAGTTCGGCGACTATGAGTTGCTGGCGGAAATTGGCCGCGGCGGCCAGGGCGTGGTCTACCGTGCGCGCCAGAAAAGCCTGAACCGGGTCGTCGCGCTGAAAGTGATCGCGCTCGGGCACTGGGCAACCGAGACGCATCTGAAGCGTTTCCGGCGCGAGGCGGAGGCGGCCGCCAGCCTCGCACACCCCTGCATCGTGCCGATCTACGAGATCGGCGAGCGCGACGGCGCCTGCTATTTCAGCATGAAACTGGAGGAGGGCGGACACCTCGATCAACTCGTTAGGCGCGAGTCTGTCTCTCTGCGTCGGGCGGCGGAAATCATCGCCAGGCTCGCCCGCACCGTGCACTACGCGCATGAGCGCGGAATTCTCCATCGCGACATCAAGCCCGGGAACATCCTGCTCGACACCGAGGGTGAACCGCATTTGGCCGATTTCGGTCTGGCGCGCTTGGTGGAAACGGAAAGCACCGTGACGCGCACGATGGAAGTGCTGGGAACGCCGAGCTACATCGCGCCCGAGCAGGCGGCTGGCCAAAGTGCGCAACTGACGAGTGCGACAGATGTCTACGGACTTGGCGCCGTCCTTTACCAACTGCTCACCGGTCATCCACCATTCGCTGGCGGCACCACTTATGAAACGATTCGGCTCGTTCTGGAGACCGAACCACGCCATCCGCGTCTCTGGAATTCCAAAGTGGATCGCGATCTCAGCACGATCTGCCTGAAATGCCTCGAAAAGGATTCCGCACGCCGTTATCCGTCGGCCGAGGCGCTGGCGGAAGATCTTGAGCATTGGTTAGCGCATGAACCAATCCTCGCCCGGCGCAGCGGGGTTTTCACCCGGGCCCGCAAGTGGGTGCGACGGAATCCAACCACCGCAGCTTTGCTTCCCCTAACGATCGCGCTACTGACGGCGATTGGGATGCTCTTTTGGGACCGCTTCCCAGATCATCCGCCGGCAGGGATCGCGGTGTTGCCGTTTGAGAATCTCGATGGCGACAAAGCGAACAACACTTTTGCCGACGGTATCCAGGATGACATCCTCACGAAGCTGGCCAAGGTCGCCGACCTGAAAGTCATCAGCCGGACGAGCGTCATGCATTACCGCGGTTCGCAGAATACGCGGCAGATCGGCCAGGCGCTCCATGTCTCGTACGTGCTCGAAGGCAGTGTGCGCCGAAATGACGGCCGGATTCATTTGAATACCCAGCTCATCGACACCCGCACCGACGAACATGTCTGGGCCGAGGAATACGATCGCAGCTTGGAGGATGTTTTCTCGACTCAGAGCGAGATCGCGCAACAGATCGCCGACGAATTGCACGTCCAGCTCTCGCCCACAGAAAGGATCGCGCTCGCAGAGCAACCGACGAAGGATCTTCGCGCCTACGATCTCTATGTCTGCGGGGCGGCTTTGATCACTGCGCCATGGGAACCAACTCCGAAGGAGGACAGTCTTCGGGGGATTGAATTCCTGAACCGGGCAATTGCGCGCGATCCGACTTTCCTTCTCGCATATTGCAGACTGGCCTTCGCTCAGGACTGGTTCTATTTCCAGAATGATCATACGCCGCAGCGCTTGGCCCTCGCCGACTCGGCGGTAAAGGCGGCCCTGCGGCTGGGGCCAAACTCGGGCGAGGCCCATCTCGCCCTCGCTTTGCATCTTTACTGGGGCAGCCAGGACTATGATCGGGCGCGGACGGAGCTGGCAGTGGCGGGCCGCACTTTGCCTAACGACTCCCGAGTTTCCTATGTGGCCAGCCTGATCGACCGGCGCCAGGGTCGCTGGGTTGAGGCTTCGCGGAATGCGGAGCGCGCGGCGGAGCTGGATCCCCGGAATTCGCAAATCTTGAATCATGTCGCGACGATCTTTTTTTCCCAGCGCGATTACGAGCGAGCCAACGCCGCCTGGGATCGCGCCCTCGCCCTCAAGCCGCGCGACATTGCTTTGCGACTCTCCCGTGGATGTGCCGAGCTCGCCGCGCAGGCCGATCCCAAACCGGTCGATGCCCTCATCGGGCAGTTGATAACTGATGACCCGACGATGAGGCAGACGCTGGCGGGCGAGAGGTTTTGGATCGCCTACCTGAAGCGCGATCCTTCTGCTGCCAGTCAAGCGCTCCACGCGTTCACCGAGGGAACCTCGGTCGATCTGGGAAGTAATGGGTCCCTCGCCCTCAGCCGGTCATTTTGTGAAGGTTTGCTCGCCCAACTCAATCACGACTCGCAGGCCGAGCGGGTCGCTTTTCTGGCTGCGCGCTCCGAGCAGGAAAAAATCGCTCACGCGCAGCCCGACCTCGATTGGGTTGTCTGCGTGTTCGGCATGATCGACGCCCGGTTAGGCCGAAAGGCTGAGGCGCTCCGGGAAGCCGACCGCGCGGTTGAGCTGATGCCGTTAACGAGGGATGCCCTCGCCGGCGTCGACATGCTTTACGGTTCGGCCATCATCTTCGCCTGGGCGGGAGAGCCCGACCGCGCGATTGAGACTCTGGCGAGGCTCGCGAAAATTCCCAACGGCCCAGACTATGGCGACCTGCGGCTCGATCCGACATGGGATTCACTCCGGGGCGATCCGCGCTTCGAGAAGATCGTCGCTTCGCTGGCGCCGGGATCGTTGGCCGGCCGCTGAAACTGGCTTCCTCGAGGGAAAAACAGAGCCGCATTCCCTTTGGAATGACGCGCAATGTCCGGGTCAGAATCTTTTTTCGGATCTCCGCATAACCTTCGGCCCGAGTTCCTGCATTACCCAGTGACAGTTCAACAACAAATCCAAAACTAAAAAGATCAGGCAAAATCAAAAACTATGAAAACAACATTCAAACTCACGCTCGCAGCTTTTCTTGCCGCCGGCGTCCTTAGTTCATCGGCCTTTGCCCAGAATTCACCGGTGGTGATGCGAATCATCGCCGGCTCGACCGGGCTTTTCGTCCCCACCTCGCACTCGCTTACCACCTCCGGCTATACCGACTTCGCGGCCAACATCAAGGTCAGGGAAGACGGGAGCGCGACCGGGCAGTTCGTCTGCGCCGCCCCCGGCGCCGTCGTCATTGCCGGCCAGGCCGTCAGCGCCGTCACAAACTCTGACGGCAGCGTCACCATCAACGGCGTCGGCTACGGGTATTTTATCGGCGTGGGCGGCTTCGAGAATGACTCCTTCTTCGTTACCTTCCGTGCGGGCGGCCCGCGGGTCGGCGGCTTTGACTTCGCGGACGCGACTTTTCCGGCTGGATTCTACGACACCGAAGTAGTGAAGCTTGGCTCGGTCACCATCGACCAGTAACGGGCCTTGGAACGGATGCCCTGGCTTCCAAGGACCGAAAACAGCAATCACAGTCGGACGACGGCGGCTTGCCATTCAGCCGCCGTCGTTTCGCGTAACGGACAGTTACAGAGGAACGGCTTGCCCGTTTCTTTTTTTTCTCTCTTCGCCGGTGCGATTCTGCCGGTAGGCGCTGGCTGGGATGTGCGGCACCGACTTGTCGTTAGGCGGAGGATAAATCCGCACCGAATATCGCGGTCCCGGGCCGCGTCATGCACTAACGCCGGAACGAAGCAAATCGAGAGAGTACTGGTAAGTCCGCGTAGCAGCCAAATCGTCGCATCGAAGGCCAGGAACATGGCGCTGCTTTGCTTCGGACTGACGTCCGCGGCCCAGGCTGCCCACCGGCCCTCCATCGTCGGCTTATGGAACGTCCACTACTTCGTCGGCAATGTGGAGATCTTCCCGACCTACGATCAATGGCACAGCGATGGGCTGGAATTCGAAGTCAATTCAATCGCTCCGGGTGCAGTCTGCCAGGGGACCTTCAAAGAAGTGGGCGGAACGGTCCAGCTCTTTCACGTCATCTATACCTACGATGCGAACGGCGTGTTCAACGGTCACATCGATGAGACCGAAGCAAATTCCGTGAGCCAGGATGGGAAGACGTACGGTGGAACTTTCGACCAAAAGTTCTACGACCTAAGTGAAACTTCCTCTTTGAGTCGACCGGCACACTCACTGCCACGCGTCTCACCGTCCAAGGCTAGCCGGGACGGAATTCAGGCCGCAGGAGCCCCGCATCGGGGCTCCTGCGCGCGTTTTTTGATCGTTAGTCGTGACGTGCGGTCGATGCCGACCCGACGCAGACGGCAGCGCCCTATTCGCGGATTCCGTTTTTCAATTCCCAGACCTTAAGTGCAGCCAAAAGCAGGCTCTTGGTGCGAGTAAGAGTGCCGACGGCGGGTCGAACGACTTCGCCATCATTCGCCGCCGCATTTTTTGGACGGCGTTTCGGGGTCTTGGTGCGGCTTTTCTGACGCGGGCGGACGGCCGCTTCGCTCTGGGCCAGATGGCCGCTTGGATTCAATGGTGTCATAAGTACCCTGACTTAAAGCAGCTTCTCTGCCAGCTCTGCGGTGCGGCCTGGTTTCACCGCAAAAGCGCTTGTGCCTCAGCGGTTCTTCGGCGATTTCATCCGGGCATGGCGAATCGAAAACTAGGTTGTTTGAGCGTTTTTCTCTTCGTGGCGCTCTGTGCCAGCCTGCTCGTGAATTTCTTTCTCGCCATCACCGCCATTCATAAATTGGAGAACGGCGGCG
>DASXDC010000253.1:0-1871 GCA_036490855.1 Chthoniobacterales bacterium | reverse complement strand
AAATCGGGAACGAGGCTTCCGGCGATCCTTCGTCCGCACGGCGGCCCGCAATCGCAGTATGCGAGCGAGTTCGATTTCGAGAAGCAGCTCTTCGCCGCCAACGGTTACCTCGTCGTCCTGCCGAATCCGCGCGGCTCCACTGGCCGCGGAACGGATTACGCGATGGGCATCTTCGCCGCCTGGGGCAGCGTCGATGTGCAGGACGATCTCGCCGCGGTCGACGACGCCATCACCCGAGGGCTGGCCGATCCGGAGCGCCTCGTTGTCGGCGGGTGGAGCTACGGCGGGATGTCGACCAATTACCTCATCGCGAGCACGACCCGCTTCAAGGCCGCGGTCAGCGGGGCCTCGATCTCGAACGTCCTCGCGGGCTATGGGACCGATCAATATATCCGCGATTACGAAAACGAGCTGGGCCGGCCGTGGGAGCATCCGGAAGTCTGGCAAAAAATTTCCTATCCATTTCTTCATGCCGACAAGATCAAGACGCCGACCCTTTTCCTTTGTGGCGAAAGCGATTTCAACGTCCCGCTTTTGAACAGCGAGCAGATGTATCAGGCTCTCCGCTCGTTAGGCATAGCGACCGAGCTGGTCATTTATCCGGGTCAGTTTCACGGGCTGAAGAAGCCGAGCTACCTTCTCGATCGTTACCGCCGTTTCCTCGCCTGGTATGGGAAATATCTTGTCCGCTAATCCATTCGTTAGGCATGCCCGGCTTTTGTTGCGAAGACAAAAAGATGGAGCGGACTCGGTAGTGCAGATTCTTCTCCTGATCCGATGAACGCCGAGCAACAACGCCTTGCGCAAAACGATCAACGGGCCGAACGCTGGCATCTCTGGGGACCTTATCTGAGCGAACGGCAATGGGGCACGGTGCGCGAGGATTACAGCGCAAATGGCGACGCCTGGAATTATTTTCCCCACGAACAGGCGCGCTCCCGCGCCTATCGCTGGGGCGAGGACGGGATCGGCGGGATCTGCGATTACAAACAGCGCCTTTGTTTTGCCTTCGCCTTCTGGAACGGACGCGACTCGATCCTGAAGGAGCGACTTTTCG
Source organism: Chthoniobacterales bacterium (assembly GCA_036490855.1). Classification (GTDB taxonomy): domain Bacteria; phylum Verrucomicrobiota; class Verrucomicrobiia; order Chthoniobacterales; family UBA10450; genus Palsa-1392. Next base: position 814 of record DASXDC010000253.1, on the reverse strand, counting down.
GCCTGACAGGTCCGGAGGGGAATCACGGCGAAGACGTAAAGGAGATTTTCTTCTTCGAGGAAAATACCCCGACGCACTCCTACATGCGGATGACCTACCGCTATTCGCAATCCCCATTTCCCTACCAGGAGCTCGTTAGGCAAAACTCCGCCCGCTCCCGGATGGAGCCGGAGTTCGAACTTTGTGACACGGGTCTTCTGCGGGAAAATCGGTTCTTCGACATCACGATCGAATACGCCAAGGCGACGGAGGACGATATCCTGATCCGGGCGACGGCCAGAAACTGCGGACCGGAAACGGCCGCCCTCCATCTCCTTCCGACGCTCTGGTTTCGCAACACCTGGAGCTGGGCGGCGGATAGCCCGCGACCAAACCTGCGCGTCGGAAGCGGCCATTCCGATATGCTCGCGGTCATCGAAGCGAGCCACGCCGACCTTGGCGACTATCGGCTATTTTGCGACGAGGCTGGAGCTCTTCTCTTCACCGAAAACGAGACGAATCAGTCACGACTTTTTGGCGTGCCTAACGAATTACCGTTCGTCAAGGATGCTTTCCACGACGCGATCGTCAGCGGAAATTGGGCCGCAGTTAACCCTCAGCGCCTGGGAACGAAAGCCGCCGCCGACTACGCGATGAAGATCGCGACCGGCGCGGCGCGGAGCGTGCGGCTGCGCCTGCAGCGAATCTCTGGATCGCGAGCTGAGCCGTTCGCGGATTTCGACGAGATCTTGGCCCGGCGCAGCCAGGAAACCGATGAATTCTATCGCGACCTCGCGCCGAAGGATTTGAGTCCGGAGCGCTGCGCGATCCAGCG
>DASXDC010000252.1:0-2346 GCA_036490855.1 Chthoniobacterales bacterium | reverse complement strand
TCGCTGGCACACCTTCGACGCTCGCCACAATGTCCCGCGGATCGGCCGGATCGTGATGGCTGTCGGGCGCGACGCGGCCGATGTCGCCCTCACGACGAATTTTGGGAGCGCGATCCTGAAGAAATTCTTCGTCATCTCGGACGAATTGCCGGCGGTCCCGGCCTAACGATCTCGCGACCTGACGAGCGCCCGGTTATTGCTTGCTCAGGCGCCGGAAGAGAAACGCGCCGATGACGAGGAACAGCACGTTCGGGAACCAGACGAGCAGTTCGGGATGGATTTTCGCGTTCGCCCGCATCGTGTCGGCTATGATGATGAAGAGAAAATAAAAGATCGCGACGATCAACCCGGTGGCGAAACCGACCGAAGTCTCCCGGCGATGGGTCGTGATGCCTAACGGCACCCCGATGAGCGCGAAGGCCATGCAGGAGAAGGGAAACGAAAAGCGTTTGTTGATCTCCGTCCGGGTCGCGCTGCGGTCGCGGCGTTCGCCCGATTTGAGCTGCTCCATTAACTGCGAGAGGGAGAGCGCCGAGCGGCTCGGGCGCTTTTTTTCCTTCTCGTAAAGTTCCTCGAGGCTGATCGGCAGCGTCCCCTCCGCGAGGCTGATCCCGTCCTTGATCTTGTGCAAATCGTAGGGGTCCTTCGCGTCGCGCTCCTGATAGCGCGCGTCGTAGAGGTGGAGCAGGAGCCGTTTGTTAGGCAAATCCGTCTCGAGCAGTCCGGTGCGGGCATGCGTCACCCGGATCGGCAGATCGTGCTCGTCCATTTGGAAAACGATGATGTTCTCCAGTTTATTTCCTTCCTTCTTCCCGACATAGATCTTCCTCCCGGGAAATTGATCGATCACCTGGTCGCCGCCGAAGAGCGCGATCGGGTTCTGAGTCGCGAGATCGAAAATGCTGCTGCGCAATTTCTCCTGCGCCGCCGGCGCGACACTCACGTTGAGCCAGAGACAGATCGCGGTCGAGACGATCGACAGGAACGCGAGCGGCACGCAGACCCGCGTCACGCTCACCCCGTTGGCGCGGAGCGCGATCAATTCGTTATCCGCCGAGAGCCGGCCGAAGACGAGGAGGATGGCAGTCAATAATCCCCACGGGATCGTGAAGATGAGCGAGAAGGGCAGAACGTAGGCGATGAAAGTGAGGAGGAACTCGAGCGGCACATCATGATTCACGAGCAGCGGGAGAAGCTTGCGAAAAATGTTCCCGACCACGAGGACGAGGCTGAGGACGGCGATCGCGAAGAGGACATTCACGATCAACTCGCGCCCGACGAAGCGATCGATCAATTTCATGGCGGCAATGGCTGGCGCGATCTCCATCCCGCTCCCGCCGACGATTGTCAACGGCCCATCTGTTTTTCTAGAAGAGTGGCGGTCTCAGAGCGGCTCCGCGTGAGTGCTCGGTCGCGCCGGGCCGCGCGGTGCAGAGCCGATTTTAGCTCAAGGAAATCGCGCTGAGAGGACCATAGCCGCTAAAAATTCCAAAATTTGTGGATTGACAGTTAAATACCGACCGCAATAGACCTGTGCTCTGGATCTTACAAAAAACTATGAACCACCACAAAACCATTCCCCAAGACGCAGCTCAGGTCGATAAAAACGACCTTGCAAACAGCAGCCAGCCTGCCTCTGACAAGACAAGCCGCCGAAAGTTTCTCGGCACAATCGGGGCTGCCCTTGCTGGCAGCGCAGTTCTTGGGAAAGCCGCCTCCGCGGCGGCGCAAAATTACAATCCCGCCGTTGGGGACGGGACGGCGTCATTGCCCGCGGGGGTCACAGACCATCGCGTGGCGGAGTCGTTTACCCTCCGCCTCGGCAGTGCGACGAAAGAAGCGCTCATCCCCGTGCCTCCGCACACCACCAACGGCGACGAGCAGCGCTATCATGATAAGTCGGGCACCTACACCAAAGGTATTCTGCAGGACGCGATTGGCCTCGTGAACCTGGCCGCCTTCCAGACTTTTCGGCATGCGATCAATACCGGAAAGTTTCAGGACTTCGAGAACGTCATTACCGGCGGTCCGCGGACGATGAACGGACCGCTCGGCGGTCGCGCCTTCGCGCTCGAGGGGAGCGATGACGTGCAATTCGGTAATGCGCCATCGCCACAGAACCAGATCAACCAAGTCGTCGTCCCGCCCGCGCCCGCGGTCGCGACTGACACCTACGGGACGGAGTTGATCGAGATGTATTGGGCGTCGCTCCTCCGCGACGTGGCATTCACCGATTTCCCGACGAATTCGATCGCGATTCAGGCGGCGGCCGAACTCGATGCGCAGCCGACCTACCAGGGGCCGCGCGATAGCTCGGGTCATGTCACTCCTGAGGTTCTTCTCCGC
>DASXDC010000251.1:0-5060 GCA_036490855.1 Chthoniobacterales bacterium | reverse complement strand
TTTCGAGATCAGGACGGTCCGGCCTAACGAACCGAGGATATCGACCCGGGCAAGAAAATCGGCGTGGTTGAGTTGACCTTCGGCGAGCAAATTTTCCAAAGTCATTTCCATCAGGACGACAAGATCCTCTTCCTTCGCACCTGGCTGGCTGAGATAAATTTTCCGTGCGCCATCCAGCATGTCGTTCGTCGCGTAGGTGACCGGCCGGAAGCTGCCGCGCTCGACGATGATCGCTTTTTTGTAGAAGACCTCTGCCGGTTGCACCGTCTCGCCGTCAGCCGTGAACATGACTGCGGTCGTTAGGCCCTGGCTCACCAACTGCAGGCTCATGAGGCGATTGTCCACTCCAGCGAAGACCGGTCCGGAGAACTTGATCATGTCGACCTGGATACGTTGCGGCGGCAGGTTTTCATGCAGCGTCCCGATGATTTTCTCCGGTTCCTGACAATAAAAGGCGCCGTAGATGAGGTTGACTCCGATTACCCCGAGCGCTTCCTGTTGATCGACGTTCGCTTCGTCGAGCATGCGGACGTGAATGATGATTTCGCTCGGCTCGCCGCGGGTCTCAGACTGGAAACGCATCCCAAGCCAGCCGTGCGCTTCGTTATGCTGCTTAAAGCTGCGGGCCGCGACGGTGTCGGCAAAAACGAAAAAGGCGCACTCGTCCCCCAGCTTCTTGTCGAGCCTTTCGATCAGGAGCTGATATTCGTGATCGAGCATCGTATGCAGCCGCGCGCGGCTCACATAGCGATCAGTCGCGCCGTAGATCGCGTCGCTGAACTGCATGTCGTAGGCCGACATCGTTTTCGCGATCGTGCCGGAGGCGCCACCAACCTGGAAGAAACGACGTGCCACTTCCTGGCCGGCGCCGATCTCCGCAAAGGTGCCGTAGCGTTTGCGGTCGAGGTTGATCTGGAACGCCTTTTTGTTCGTCCCGATGTCCATTTCAGCGTTCATGGATTCAAGATGAAAGGCTTTACCGGATGAGGCAACCACCCGGCGCGCATCGCTCTTCGCCGGAAAAGGCTGCTCTTCAGTCTCTCCACCGGCAGGATCTTTATCGCATGCCGAGGCGAAGCAGCGACTCGTTAGGCGGCGGCGGAGTCAGCGCTTCTTTTTAAGCGCTCCCGGCTTATGCGCGGCGCGCGCGCCGGTCTTGAAACTTTTGACCCGGTATTCGGGATTTTCCTTAGAGGCCGCGACAGTGTGCGATCTGATTTTGCGTTCGGAGGTCAGCTTCTTTTTCACGACTCCGCTCGTCGTTCCCTGTGAAGTTTCCCACTCGACCTTGTCGCTTGCTTTCAATTTATTGCTCATGGCGGAAAGTTCGTTCTCCGGCTGTTTTTGGATGCGTTTTCCTAGAGGCGCACCGGCTCCGCAGCCGGGGCGGGAATCCAGCCGCGCAGTTCGTTAGGCAAAACCGCATAGGACCAGGCGCCCCGGGTACTCAGGATCTTGATTTCGCTTCCGGCGGGCAAGGCGAGGACTGTCCCCGCGCTCTCCGCCGTGGCCAGGCGCGCCTGCACATCCTTCTGCGTCACAATCGCAAGATCGCGGCCCGTCGTGCCCGTCTCCAACGTGTAGACGGTGTAGCCGGCGCCAGCGGCGATCGCGCCTAACAATAGCAGCGCGAAGATCCAGACGACCGCGCGGCGTCGGGCGAAATAGAGTCCGCCAAGAATCGCCGCCGCGCCCCAGAAACAAATGATTGCGAGCCAGGTGAATTGATCGCGGGTAAGGAAACTGAGATGCGCTTCTGGCCAGGCGGGATTTAGTTCGAGTGCACGCGTCTGGTCGCGCACCAGACGCAGATTGGCGCGCGCTTCCGGCTGGTTCGGGTCGAGTGCGAGAGCGCGTTCGTAATTTAAGATGGCGCGGCCGAGATCGCCGGTGCGGAAATAGGCGTTCCCGAGATCGTAAAAAAGCGTCGGGTTCCACTGCCGGTCTTTGACGAGAGATTCGTAACCGGCGATCGCCGCCGGAAATTTTCCCGTCGCATAATCGGCGTTTGCTCGCGCGAAGCTCGCTTCCGGAGCGGCGCTGGCCGCGAAGGCCGTCGTCGTTAGGCAAAGCGCCGCCCAGGCGAGAAGGAAAAAAACTCGAGTGCGCATTCTCAGTTCAGGCTCTCGATTAAATCCAGGACTTCACGCCGGGTCGCGTCGGCGACCGCGCCGTTTCCGTTGCCGAGCCCGCTGTAGCGGACCTCGTCGCTCTGCCGGAAGAGTTCACGCAACCGTTCGCGCTTTTCGTCCGGCAGATCGAAAGTGGAAATGGCGCTTTCGGCATCGACAGTGTTTGGCTCGAGGCCGCGGCCGGGCGAGGCCAGCGCCGTCTTGAGCTGCACGACCCGCAGGGCTTCGGCGAAATATTTATCGGCCGGATCATCCTCGCGGCGCAATTTGCGCTGCAATTCTGCCGTCTCCTGTTCCCAGGCGAGGCGTTGCTGACCGGCGCGATTTTCGAGGCGGCGCCGACGCGCTTCCCAGCCGAAGAACCCGACGAGCGCAAGAAAAGGAATGCCCTGCGCCGCCCAAAAAACCGGACGCTCGAAAAGTGGCGTAAAAGTTTTCGACCAACTGCCGTGATCGGTCAGTTGATAAAGAATATCCTCTTCCTTCGGCGCAGCGGTTGGTTGGGCGGCGGGCGGTGGCGTGGTGCTGTTGCTCGCGATCGCCGGTGTTGCGCTCGGAGCGATTCCGCCTTCCACGAGGACCGGCAGCCGATCGCCTTTCAGGGTAATATATTTCTCCTTCAGCGGATCGAAGTAGCTGAAGACGAGCGGCGGGATCTCCTTTTTCGGTTCGTTAGGCGTGAGCACCATCTCAAAGGTTTTCGTGCCGCTGATCCCGATATCGTCGTCCGCCTTGAAGTTCGAGCCTGGCGGATATGTGTGCCAGCCGCGATCGTTTTCCAGGACCGGCGCGCTCACCCGGTCAAAGTTGCCGCGGCCGGAAATCGCCGCCGTCACCGTGAGCGGATCGCCGATCTGCGCGGTCTTTGGTTTCACATCCGTCGAGAGGGAAAAATGCCCGACTGCGCCGGAGAAATTGGCCGGCGGATTGGGCGGGAGCGGCTTGACCTCGATCGTCTTCGTATCGCTCGAGAATTTTACTTCCCGCTGTTCGCCTATGCTGCCGAAGGGATCAGCGAAGAATGGATCGTTAAAGGGATCGTTCATTCCGAACATGTCGAAGGGCGAGCGTGAGCGGCGAGAATTGCGCCGCGGGATTTGCACGATCGCTCTCGCATCTTTGGCCGAGATTTCGAGCTTGCCGCTCCGCACCGGTGTGAGCGCGGTCTTGAGGGTGATGACTTCATAGGTTCGGCCGTTAATTGAATCGAGCGTCTGCTCGGGATTGGGCATGCGTTGCGAAGTGAAGCCCTGGCCGCTCAGATCAGGCAGGTTGGTCAGGCGATGTGGAATCCGGCTGTCGATTCCAACGCGGATTTCGGCCGGGATGGTTTCGCCGACGTAGGCAGTTGTCTTTGGAATGATCAGCTCAGCGAAGACGACCTTCTTCTCGGCCGAGCTGCTGCTGCGGGAGCCGCGCGTCGAGGTGTTGCCGTCGTCGTTAGGCGAAACGTTCAGAGTCAGCGCCGGTGTGTGCAGTGGGCCGTTGCTCGTCTTCACCGTCTGGGGCGGGATGGTGAAGGTGCCGGCCTTGAGCGGCAGGATGGTGTAGTTGTAAACGAAGCTGTAGGTGAAGTGGAAGTTGCGTCCTTCCATGACTTGCGATTGGCCGCTGTAACGGATATCGAGGCCGTCGACCGAGATATCGTTAGGCGGAGTCGCGTTCGAATCGCCCGTCACCTTGATTTGCAACTGCACCGGCTGGTCGACTTCCGTTTCCGAGCTGGTCAAAACGGCGGTCACGGTTGGTGAATCGGCGCGGGCTGAGATCGCGCCTGCGATCGTGCAAAGGAGCACCAGCAAAAATATCCGTCGCAATTTTTCCATCGCCATCAACCTGCCCACTTACCAGTCCTTATAGACAGGACGCACCGGCTTGTGTTCATCAAGCTGGACTTTCTGTTCTTCGTCTTTCATCGCCTCGAGGAGCAGGGCAGCCTGTTTCGGGCTCATCTCGCCTTCCTTTTCCGGCTCGGCCTCGGCGGCTTGCACGGGTTGGGGCGACTGCTTCGGTTTTTCTTCGCCCGCACCTTTTACTTCGCCGGTCAAGGGTTTGTTAGGCGTGCCCGCCGGAGTCGGACTGGGCTGGCCACTGTTGTTTTCATTATTCTGTTCGCCGTCGCCGGGACTGGGAGAGGGAGTGCCTTGGTTGGCGGGCGTCGCTGAAGCGCCTTCCTCCTCGCCCGGAGTGGGAGTGGGCGATTCACCGGCACCGTTTTCGTTCGGCGACGGAGTAGGACTTTCGCCGGGGGTAGGGCTGGGACTCTCGCCCGGCGTTGGACTGGGGCTCGCGCTTTCGCCCGGGGTGGGAGTCGGCGATGGAGTGGGACTGGGCGTTGGCGATTGCTGTTTGTTTTGCGATTTCTGGCCTTGGCCGGAGCCTTGTCCGCCTTGGGATTGCTGCTGATTGTTCTTTTGGTTTTTCTGCTGCTGTTGGTTGTTCTGTTTTTCCTGATCTTTATTTTGGTCGTTCTTTTGATTCTTCTGCGGTGAAGGCGAGGGCGACGGACTTGGCGTGGGCGGCGGCTTTTGTTGCTGTTTTTTCTTCAGCTCCTCGATCTTCTTTTTGACGTAGTCGTAGTTGTCCTTTGCGTTCTTGTTTTTCGGCTCAGCCTTGAGCGTTTCCTTGTAATGCTGGAGCGCGCTTTCCCAGTTCGTCAGCTTCTTGTCGTCGCTCTTCTCTGCTTCGCCGCGCTCGTAGAGGGTGTTGCCGAGATTGTAATGGCTCTCGCTCTGCAGATGCGGATTCTTCGAGAGCAGAGCCTGACTGAAAGATTCCAGCGCCTTATTGTAGTTCTTCATTTTGTAGGCGGCCGCGCCGGCGTCGAACTCGATCCGATCAGTCTGCCGCGCTCCGGGATTTTCCTGGAGCGTCTTTTGAAAATGATCGTAGGCCTCGGGAAATTTCTGCTGATCGTAAAGTTCGAGG
>DASXDC010000250.1:0-3622 GCA_036490855.1 Chthoniobacterales bacterium | reverse complement strand
CGATGCGCACGATACGGCCACTTCTCCCCTCGTGGTCGTCGTCAACGACGCATTCGTTAGCCGCTATTTTCCGCGGATCGATCCAATCGGCCAAGTGCTGCGATTTAATGCTGGCACCGCTCGAGCCACAGATCTGCGGATTGTCGGCGTCGTCGGCTCGACCCATCAAGCCGGCCTTGACGAAGCGCCGGCGCCGGAAATTTTTTCGCCGCACACGCAATCGACGTGGCCGGCAATGGCGCTGGTCTTGCGCACGACCACGGCGCCTTCCGCCCTCATTCCCACAGTGCAACGTGCGCTCTTCACGCTCGATCCGACGCTGCCCGCGTTCGACGTCAAGACGATGAACGAACGGCTCGACGACTCCGTCGCACAACGTCGTTTCCATATGTTGCTCCTCGGTCTTTTCGCCACCATCGCGCTCCTTCTCGCTGCCATCGGTGTCTACGGCGTGATCGCCTACGGAGTTTCCCGCCGCACCCAGGAGATCGGGATTCGACTCGCGCTCGGCGCGCAACGCTCGGATGTCCTCCGGCTTGTTGTCGGTCAGGGTTTGCGCCTAACGATCATCGGAATCGGCGCCGGACTGGCGGTGGCTTTTGCTGCGCGCCGCTTGATCGCGAGCCTCGTCTTCGGCGTCACCGTCGACGACCCGATTACGTTTGCGGGGGCCAGCGTGCTGCTCGCTGCGATCGCTCTGCTCGCCTGCTGGCTGCCGGCGCGCCGCGCCAGTCGCGTCGATCCAGTAATCGCTCTCTATCCCGAATGAGGATGAAGTTCAAAAGGCTGTCGGTTCAGTCGACTTACTGGCACACGCTCTCGTATGCTCGGAGACTTGGATACGGAGAGCCACCGACAACGTCAATTTTATAAAGTATCCCCGCCCTTAACAAAACGCTTTTCTGGGCAGAGCGTTTCAAGGTCTACCTGATGACGGTTTCACGCGGGGCAAGCGCGAAGAACTGCAACTGCAATGTAAACGCGGTTTAATCGTGCCGCTCTACCGCTGAGCTAACCGCCCCAGCGTTTCGACTGTTAGTGCAGGCGGCGGGCGTTGTCGAGCGAACCCTCCCTGCTTTACGTCGACGCCTTCGCGCGCTAAAAAGGTCATTCGAAATCGATGGCCGCTTCGCTTCTCGAAGAAGAATCCAATCCAATCGCGAAGGCGGTAACGCCGGCCGCACCGCCCTCGCTCTGGTCGCGCCTCCGCACCAGCCGCTTCCTTTTTATCAGCATCCTGGTGCACCTGCTCTTCGCGGTCGGCGCCGCGATTTACGTCGTGCAGGTCTATCACCCGCAGCGAAAACTCACTTTCAAAGGCGGCCCGCCTTCACCCAATCGCTCCGAGCGTTCGATCGAACACAAAGTGCAGCTCGCGAAAAAGCAGAGCACGATGAGCGCCCCGGCGATCAAGCAACGCATCCTCACAACCGGAATCGCGAAAGTCACTCTCCCCGCTCTGCCCGCGATGCCGCAGACGAATGACGCCGCGCCGATGAAAATGGCCGGGGTCGGCGGAGCGGGCGTCGGCGCCCCGACCGCTCTGAGTGGAGCCGAGGGTAATTCGGGGGGGCGGCGGACCGATTTCATTCTTCGGCTTGCGCGAAACCGGCGGCGGCTCCTTCGCCGGCGCGCTCTACGATTTGAAGCAAACCCAGACCCATCGCTCGACCGACATGACGGAGCAAAAGTACGGCGACATCGTGACTGATTTTATCAAGGGCGGTTGGAACGACAGCGCCTTCCAAAAATTCTATCGGGCACCGCAGACGCTCTACAACGTCCAGATTTTCACCCCCTACATGAAGGCGGATGAAGGCCCGAAAGCCTTCCACGTTTCGGGAGAAGTGAAGCCGAAGCTCTGGGTCGCGCTCTACAAAGGACGCGTCTCGCCACCCGAGACCGGCACCTATCATTTCGTCGGCGCCGGGGACGATCTGCTGATCGTCAGGTTCAACGGCCAGGTGGTGCTCGACGGTTCGTGGAATCCACACGGCGTCTCCAGCATCGCGGCCAAGTACGACTACGGTTTCAGCAAGATCCCGAACAAATTCGTCAAGGGCCCGGCCGTCTCCGTCACGGTGGGAAATTACTACGAGATGGAAGTGCTGATCGGCGAGCAGCCGGGCGGAGAGTTTTTCGCCGACCTCTTCGTCGAGAAAGACGGGGCGAAATATGAGAAGGAAAGCCACGGCAGTCCGGTCCTTCCCATCTTCCGGGTCGCGGATGGGAAAATGCCGGCGCTCAGGTCAGGCGAAAAGATTCCGCCGTTCCAGCCTAACGGACCCGTCTGGCGCGCCGAGGTCGTGAAAGAGGCGAAGAAGTAAGCTCAGGTCTGCCCGATCCAGGTTTTGGGCGCGACGTCTTCCCAGCGCTCGCGGATTTTCTGGAACTCCTCTTCGCTTAACGAGCCGGCGGAGAGCAACTCCGCGTTCTCCTTCCAGCGCGCCGGATTCTTCGTGCCTACGATTGCGGTGCAAACGCCGGGGGCGCTGAGAGTGAAGCGAAGCGCGGTCGCGACCGATTTTTCGAGCTTCGCGCTTTCCAGGAACCGGTAGCGCAGTTTTCGCAGTCGGTCCCAGTAGGTCTGGTGATAGGAGCTGGCCGGCTTGTGCCCGCTCTTCCAGGCGACGTTTGCCAGCGGCCGCTTCGCGATCACGCCCATCTGCTTTTCGCGCGCCAGCGGCAGAGTCAGCTCGAGCGCTTCCTGGTCGGCGATATTGATCGACGTTTGCAACGAATCGAACGCACCGCATTCGATCGCGTAACGCGCCGCGTGACTGTCGCCGCTGTAGCCAAGGTAGCGGGTCTGACCCTTCTCCCGCGCGGTTTGGAGCGCCTCGATCACCTCGCCCTTTTTCAGGATCGCTTCCGAACAACTGTGCAAATGCACGAGATCGAGATGATCGGTCCGCAGCCGTTGCAGGCTGCGCTCGATGCTCTCGAGGATGGAATCGCGCGACCAGTTCGCGCCGCTTTCCATCCCGTGGGGATGGCCGCATTTCGTGAAAAGATAAAAATCCTTCCGGCGCTGGCTGACGGTTTTGCCGATCATCTCCTCGCTCTGGCCGTAGCACTCGGCGGTGTCGATCACGTTGAGCCCGGCATCGAGCGCCTTGCCTAACAATTGGGCGACCGTCGCTTCCTCCGCGCCTTCCAGTCCGATCTCGGCCCCGCCGAAGCCAAGGATGGAAACGCGCATGTCGGTTTTACCAAAAGGACGTTTCTCCATGAGCAAACCTAGCGAGTCGTGCTCAGCTTGTCATCCCGCCAGCCTAACGACCCCGCGGCCGCCTTCGATCCGCCCGATTTTCTTCGCCCGGAGCTGCGCTCCCACAGCCGTGGCGTCGTTAGGCGCGACGATCGCAGCGATGCCGATGCCCATGTTGAACACTTGATACATCTCGTCGGCGGGAACGTGGCCCCGTCCCTGAAGGATTTGGAAAATCAGCGGCACTTTCCAGCTCCCAGTTTCGATTACCGCGTCGCAGTCCTCAGGCAAAATGCGCGGGAGATTATCGAGCAGGCCGCCGCCGGTGATGTGGGCCAGGCCCTTCAGCTTTCCGTTAGGCACTCTCGCCAGCGCCGGTTGATAATTCTTGTGCGTCCGGAGCAATTCTTC
>DASXDC010000249.1:0-11716 GCA_036490855.1 Chthoniobacterales bacterium | reverse complement strand
CCGAAAGCCAAGATCGTTGCACGAATAGTTTGGCACATTGGATCCCCGCGTCGTCGTCCGTAGGCTGTTGAAACGCGACTTCCAGCTTCCTCCCCGGTAGACTCGTTTCGCTCCCGAGGCTGGTCCGCGCGGATTGGTTTTGACGATCCCGCGATAGGCGCTCAGGAAATCGAGGCACCATTCCCAGACGTTTCCGGCCGTGTCCTCCATCCCGAAAGGGCTCACGCCGCGCGGAAATGAACCGACCGGAGAGCTTTCCGGATAGCCGTCGTCGACGTCGCGATCGCTCCAGGCGAAGACAGTGTTGCGGTCGGCGAAATTCGCCAAGTCACCACGGCCTTGTTGTTCGCCCCAGGGATAGGAGCGGCCGTCGGATCCTCGTGCCGCGTATTCCCATTCCGCCTCCGTCGGCAACCGGAAGCGCCGTCGTTCGCGAGAACTCAACCATTGGCAGAATTTAATCGCTTCCGCACTGTTGACATAGACAACTGGATGACGATTTCCCGCGCCGGGCGCGCGCTTGCGGGCGTGGCTCGAGTCGAACATCTCATACTGCGCATTGGTGATCGGATGGCGGGAAAGATAAAAGCAGCTGAGATTGACAGGCGTTAACGGTCGTTCGTTAGGCGCGGCGTCGGCCGCTTCGCTTCCCATCTTGAAATTCCCAGATGGGACGAGCAACATCTCTGCTCCGATCGAGTTGACGAAGTTAAGATACTTCGCTCGTTCTGCTGCGATATCGATCTGCGGGGGCGGTGCGGCCGGAGCTTTCGTCACAGTCGCAGAGGGCGCTGTTGGAGCGACGATCGTGGCCCGCTTCGCCGGCGGCGGTGCGGATTCAGCTTCGATTTCCTCCAGATAGAGATCGACGATGTCTTCGGCGTCGCCGGGCACGATTCCGAGATTTTCGGCCATGTTAATGAAGGCGTCGCGCTGGTCGTCAGTCATGCCTTCACTATCGAGGCCGCTCAGGCGCAGCATGCGCAGAAAATCTTCCGTCGGGTCGAGAGCAGCCGCTTGTTTCTCGGCCACCGCTGCAACTTCCTCGGGAGGAGGCGGCGCGACGCGAATTCCACCGCAGGCGATCAGTTCGGCCTCGATCAGCTCGGTGATCTTCTCGTCGCTCAGTCCCTGCTGGCGTCCGAAATCGAGCAGAGTTTCTTCCTGTTGTGGCGAGAGGGTTCGGTCGTTGAGCGCGAAGGAGACATATTTGTTGAACTCCGCGAGCGCGTGTTTCTCCGCCTGGGCGGCCAATTCTCCATCGACCTGCTGGCGACGCTCCGGATCGAGCAGCTCTACCCGGGCTTCCGTCAAAAAGCGCGAAGATTCTTCCAGTCCGGACCGAAGCAGCTGCGCGAGCGGATTGCTCGGCTGGTTCTTGAGCGGCAGCTTTTTTTGCCACCACATCAGAAGTTCGCGGAAGCGCTCCTCGATCAGTTCAGTGCTCGGATTACTTCGGGAGTCGAGGCAGAGGCGTTCGTAAAGGTCGGGCGAATTATATCGATTCCAGCCGTCCCACTTGCGCGGGTCATCCGGCAGCGGCACGGGATAGCTGACCACCGGCTTGAGCATCTCAGACGACGCTCAGTTGCCCGAGGGCCATCGTCGCTCGATCCAGCTCCGCCTCGGAGAGGCCGGTCTTGCGTTCGATCGAGACGGTGGCGCAGTTGCCGCACGCTTCCACCGCCACTTCCAGCACCTGGTTGGCGTTGTATTCGTAAGTCAACTCCACCGGTGAGCCTTTGGGCAGAAACGGCGGCAATTCGACATCACAAATTCCCAGCGGTGTGCATTCCGCCGGCACAGTGCTTTCTCCCTCCACCACGCGCACGATCGCTCGCTGCATATTGGCGGTCGCTGTGCCGAAGGAGTTCTTCGCGACCGCCGGCATGGCGGTCATCTTTTTGATCATCGGGAAAACGTATTCCTCGAGGTGCGCTTCATCCCAAAGGACAACGCCAAGGGTGTGCGAAGTGATGTTGCGCACCTGAATGAGGCCGCCTTCACGCGAGGAAAATTGCTGGCGCGTCTCGGCCGGCAGCATTCTCTCGCCAGTCGTCTCTTCTTCGTTCAAGAGCGAGAGGACCGCCTGAATGGCCGCGCCGACTGCGACTGCTTCATCCGGATTCACATCCTCGGCCAGAGGAACGGATGAGAGTTCTCCGATCATCGCGCGCACCATCGGCATGCGTGTCATGCCGCCGACGAGCAGTATCTTGTTCACCTGCGACCACTCCATCTTCGCCTCGCACATCACGATTTCGCAAATCGCCTTGCACTTCTCGACGAGGTGCTTGGTCATTTTCTCGAACTCATCGCGCGTCAGCTCGATCTTGACACTCTTGCCGTTATGGCTGTGCACGATCGTAGTGCGGTCGCGGCTCGAGAGCTGGATCTTGGCCGCAAGCGCCCGGCTTTGCAGATCCTGATAGCTCTGCAAATCGAGCAACGGATTTTCGCCATGCGCCTTGTCGAATTCCTCCGCGACATGATTGACCAGCACGTCGTCCCAGTCCTTGCCGCCGAGGCGATGATCGCCGTTGGTCGCGATCATCTCGAGCCGGTGGCCCTCGATTCGCATCAGCGTCACGTCGAAGGTGCCTCCGCCAAGATCGAAAACGAAAACCGTCTGGTCCTCATCCAGTTTGTCGAGACCGTAGGCGAGTGCGGCCGCCGTTGGTTCATTGATGATCTGCAGGACATTTAATCCCGCGAGGCGGCCGGCGGTGATGGTCGCGGTCCGCTCCGAGTCGTTGAAGTAGGCGGGCACGGTAATGACGGCGTCGGTCACCGGCACCTTGAGATATTTTTCCGCATCCGACTTCAACTTCTTAAGGATGAGCGCGGAGAGTTCCTCGGCAGAATATTTCGTGTTGTTGAATTCGCGGTTGAACTGCTCCTTCGATTTGCCGATCTCGCGTTTCACGAAGTCAACGATCTTCTCCGGCTCAGAGACGCTATTGTTTTTCGCGATCGTGCCGACGATGGCGCTGCTCCCGTCGAAGAGGACGACTGAGGGGGTGATGCGCTCACTTTCGGCGTTGGGAATAATCTGCGGCTTCCCATAGGCGTCGATATGGGCCACGGCCGAAAAAGTGGTGCCGAGATCGATTCCAACTGCTTTGCGATTGCTCATGTTGTGTCAGGACTCTTTGAATTCCGTTGTCTGCTTGCGCTGCACTGAATGCAGTTTTCATGCCTCGCGCGGATCGAATTCCGCACGAGTCTTCGGCCGCCCCGTTTTTTCCGGTAAAGCCGCCTAACGAAAACGCTTCGCGACCACTTCCTCCGGGCGCAAAACCCGCCCCTGCCAGGTGAATCCGCGTTTCAATCGCCTAACGATCAGTCCATTCTCTTCCTCTGATTCGGTCGGCTCGAGGGTAATGACGCGATGCAGGTTGCGATCGACCCTTTCCTTCTCTTCGATCTCCGTCACGTCGAGGCGGTGCAGAATTTCGAGGAGAAAATGGAGCATGTTATTGAGATTCTCGCGCGAATGATCCTGGGCCAGAGTGCTCTCACCCTCCACCAACGGCACATCCACCTGGCTGGCGATGACGCTCAGGTCATCAAACAAGACGAGCAGATCGCGGATGAACGGCTTCTGCAGCGCGTCGCGAACAAAATTATCGCGGTAGCTGATTAGTTCCTGATGAAGTGAATCGAACAACTTCTGATTCACTGTCTCGTTGTCCCGGATCGCCGTCAGTTGAAGCTCGATTTTTTCGAACTGGAGCGACTCCAATTTGCGGAAGATCGATTCCTCGAGTGCTTCAAGTCTTTGCCCGAGCCCATGGACGGCACTGATCAGGATCGACATCTCGGCCGATGCCTGTACATCCCGTTTCACCGAGGCGGAGTCGGTTGCCTCGGCGCTTAGTTCCTGCATGGCCGCGGCAAAATCGGTTTCAAGTTCAAGGGCCTTTCCCATCTCGCTCTAGGTTCGGCCAAAAAAGGCGCGGATTGCATCCACTAACCCCGGGATGTCGTGTTGCCGCGCCTCGACTGCGATCGTTAGGCCGCGATCCCGTGCCGTCTGCGAGGTGATCGGCCCAATGCTTGCTACCTGCATGCCTTCAGGCCAGGCCAGGCCGAGCGCGAGAAAATTTTCGACTGTGGATGAGCTGGTAAAAGTGATCATATCTGCGCCCTCCGTCGCCAGCCGCGATTTGGCTTCCGTCCGATCGGTCGTCTCCGCGACCGTTCGGTAGGCAAAAGCAACATCCACGATGGCGCCGAGGGCTCCGAGCTCCTTTGGTAGCAGGTCCCGCGCCTCCTCCGCCCGTGCGATCAAAATCCGCAGGTTTTCGACGTCGCCTTGTTTCTTGAATTCCCGCACCACCGCCTCGGCCACGAACTCGTTAGGCTGCAGCTCGACCGTCAAATGAAAATCGCGCACCCGCTGCGCCGTCGCCGGACCGATGGCCGCGATCCGCGGCGCGCCGAGGTCGCGCGCGTCGTCGTAAAGTTTGTAGAATATCTCGAAAAATGCGGTTACGCCGTTCGGACTCGTGAAGACGATCCAGTCGTAGCCGTGCGCGTCCTGCACCAGCTCGGCAAAGGCGCGCAGGTCGCTCGGTGGCACAATCCGAATCGTCGGGATCTCGATCACTTCCGCGCCGAGGTCGCGCAGTTGTTCGCTCAACGCGCCCGCCTGCTTCCGCGTCCGCGTCACGACGATGCGCTTGCCGCCGAGCGGGCGGGCGCGGTGCCAGTTTAGCTCCGCGCCTAACGACGCCACCTCGCCGAAGATCGCGACCGCGGGTGGCGTAAAATTCTGCTCCGCCACCTGCTGCGCGATCGTCTGCAGTGTCCCCCTAATGGTTTGCTGGCGACCGGTTGTGCCCCAGCGGACGAGCGCGACCGGCAGGTCGGCGCGCACGCCGTGCGCTTTCATTTGCTGCGCGATGGTGTCGATGCGCTCGACGCCCATCAGCATCACCTGTGTCCCGCCCAGTTGGGCAAGCGCTTCGAAATTTATCGAGCTCTCCGTTTTCTCCGGATCTTCGTGGCCGGTAAAAAATGTGACATGGGATGTGAGGCCACGATGCGTGACCGGAATGCCCGCATAAGCGGGCGCGGCGATCGCCGAAGTCACGCCCGGGACGATCTCGTAGAAAATTCCCGCTGCGGCCAGCGCTTGTGCTTCCTCGCCCCCGCGACCGAATAGGAATGGATCGCCGCCTTTCAGCCTAACGACTTCTTTCCCCTCGCCTGCTTTTTGGACCAGGAGAGCGTTGATCTCCTCCTGCTTCAGGGTGTGGGCGCCTGCTTTCTTCCCAGCGTAAATGATTTCCGCCTTCTCCGGAGCCCAAGCCAGCATCTCGGGATTGGAGAGGTAATCGTAGACGATCACTTCCGCCCGCTCGATTAATTGCCGCGCGCGCAACGTCACAAGACCGAGATCCCCCGGTCCTGCGCCGACGAGGTAGCAGCGTCCGCTCTTTTTCTTATCCGCCATAAAGTTTTGCCATCAACTGCTTCGCGATGGCCTCCCCTTCCGAGGCTCTTCCGGAGGCGGTTGCCATCCGGGGCTCCGCCCGATCCGTCTCAAAAATCTGCGCCCGCAAAACAAGCGCGTCGCCATCCAAACGCGCCTGCACCCCGACAGGCGAATCGCAATCGCCGCCCAGTAGCCGCAGGAATTCGCGTTCCGCGCGCAGACAAACATGCGTCGGCTGATGGTTGATCGCTTCAATTAGATTGCTGATCGGCTCATCATCGCGGCGCGTCTGGAGGGCGATCACGCCCTGGCCACCGGCCGCGACGAAAATATCCGGGGCCAAGATTTCGCCCGCGACTGAAAGCGCGAGACGCTCGAGGCCGGCGCGGGCCAGAATGATTCCGCTCCAGTTTTTGTTTTCGTGCAGCTTGCGCAGCCGGGTCGGGACGTTGCCGCGCAGATCGACTACTTCAAGATCGGGCCGCTGCCAGCCGAGTTGTCGCTGGCGCCGAATGCTGCCGGTTGCGATCGTCGCGCCAGCCGGAAGGCTCGTTAGGCTGGCGCCGTTTTTCGTCACCAGAATGTCTTCGGTGTTGGCGCGGGGAAGGCTCGCCCGCACTTCCAGTTCTTCCACCCGCTCACTCGGAAGATCCTTCGCGCTATGGATCGCGACGTCTATTCGCCTAACGAGAAGTTCCTTTTCGATCTCGCGCGTGAACAATCCCTTGCGCCCAGCTTTGCGATCGATCGCCAAGGCGCTTCGGCTGGCTTCGTCGCCGCTCGTGCGCACGATCTCGGTCGCCACTTTTAATCCCGGCCAGGCGCTGCGCAAAGCCTGCTCGACCATCCGCGCCTGTGTCAGGGCCAGCTCGCTGCCGCGCGACCCGAGAACGATCCTGCCCGGCGCGCCCACTCAGCTTTCGGAAGTGCGCAGGGACGGCTCGCGCATCGTTTGCTCACGCGCCGAGACGAACCAGCCGCTGAAATCGCTCAGATGCCCCGCAATGATTTCCTCGCCCGCTGCCATCTGTTCCCGCCGGAGAGCGAGCGACTGCTGGGCGATCGATTGCAGGGAATCGATGTCGTAAAGGAAGACACCTTCCATCTCATTCACGTCCGATGCGACGTCGCGCGGCACGGCGATGTCTATGATGAAAAGCGGCCGATCGAGCCGGTCGTGCAATAGGGGAGAGAGGTTGTCGCGTCTGACGATTGGAGTCGGCGCGGCCGTCGATGAAATAAGGATGTCCACTTCTCGGCAATGCGTTTCCCAGTCCGCCATCGGCACGGCATGGCCGCAAATAAGAGCGGCGAGCGCTTCGGCCCGTTCGACGGAGCGATTAGCCACACGAATGTCGCGCACGCCGCGCTTCACCAACGCCCGCGCAGTCCGTTCGCTCGCTTCTCCCGCGCCGAGCAGGAGCACCTTGCGCGTTTCGAAATGACCAAAAATTTGTTCCGCGAGATCGACTGCGACCGAGCCGACCGAGACCGAGCCGCGCGTGATGCCGGTGCGGGTGCGGACTTGCTTCGCGACCCGGAAAGCCCGTTGGAAAAGCCGATGCAGGAATGGACCCGCGGCACCGGATTCACGCGCGGCCTCGTAGGCTTTCTTTGCCTGGCCGAGGATCTCCGTCTCGCCGATCACCATCGAGTCGAGCCCGCAAGCAACACGGAAAAGATGCTGCACGCAGTGAAGTGATTCGTGGCGGTAGAAAGTATCCAGTTCCTCCTCCATCGCCGTCGTGCCGGTCGCGAGCAGGCAGTGCGCGATCCGTTCGGTCGGGACCGGCTGCTCGGCCGCGGCGTAGACTTCGACTCGATTGCACGTCGTGAGGAGCAACGCCTCATTACAGCCAATTTCCTCGCGCAGGACGCGATCCACTTCCGCGTGACCCGCGAAGCGTTCGCGCACCTGCACGTCGGCGGTGTGATGGCTGAGGCCGACGCAGAAGAGATTCATCAGAGCGAGTGCATTTGCGAAAGGAACGTAATCCCCCAAAGCAATGTCAGTGCCGCACTGAAGGCGACGACGCAGAGCGCGGCGATCGAGCGCGGCGCGGTCGTGCCGAGATGGCGCGCGAGGAGGATGGCGGCGTAGAAAAGCCACACGCCTAACGACCAGGCGATCTTGACGTAAGGGAGCGGTTGTCCGGTGAAGAAACCGGCCGCGATTCCGACCGAAAGGAGAATGAACCCGAGCCAGAGGAGCCGGGTGATGGCTGCGAAGAGATCGGTCAGCGGCGGGAAATGATAGAACATCGAATTAATCCGCCGCCGCTTCAGCTGGCCTTCCTGCACGAGATACATCAGGCCCGCGACGCAGGCGAGCGCGAAGGCACCGTAGGCGATGAGCGAAATGGAGGCATGCAATTCCAGCCAGGGGGATGGGGGTCCGGCCGGTGCGTGCGGCCGATCGATCGGCGCAAGGAGCGCGAAGATTTGCAGCCCAAACACGAGCGGCGCAGTAAAAGCGCCCATCAACGACAGCCGATAAGCCGGACCGACGAGCAGATAAATGAGGGTGATCGACCAGGCGACAAAGATGAAAACTTCGAAGAGATTCGTCAGTGGGCAGCGTCCCAACGCATGGCCGCGGACAGAAAGAAACGCCATTTGAAAAACAAATCCGAGCGCGATCGCGAAAAAATTGAAGCCAGCTGGGCAATAATTGCGGGCGCGGATCGAAAGGGCCGTCCGCACCATCGCGAGGAAAAAAAAGAGCGTAGAAATGGCGAGCAGCTCACGATCCATCGGCAGGGAAACTAAGAGGCGCGAGCGGGCTTGGCAATCCTCCTTCCCGCAGGCAAACCGGGCGGGGCGCGCTTCCTGCTATTTCGGCATTTATGAAGACGCCGCCGCATCGAGCGGGCAAAAAGAAGTCGCCATCGGAAGAGATCACGGGCTTGGAAAGCGCGCTCGCCAAGGCTTATACCCGTTTGCGCGAAAGGGCCCGGATGGCGTGGGAGCGTCAGCACGCCGGAAAAAAAGAGCCCTCTGATGCCAGCGTGAGTGTCCGCATCACCGCCACGAGCAAGGCGCCACCTGCTCTTCCAGCCCGGAAAACTGCGCCGCTCCTTGCGGCGAAGACGAAAAAGCCGCGACGAAAAATTCCGCCCGCCAAAGGTCGGGGCCGGAAATAAAACGCATCCTGCCTTCGCGCATCGAGCGAAGTTGGGGACAGTGGCGCGGCTGCGTTGACCTTTGCGCTCGAGCCGCTAGCCTCCCGCCATGGCTGCCGATTCGATCGAACGTTTGCGTGCCGGCGTGCGCGACGTGCCTAACTTTCCCAAGCACGGGATCGTCTTCAAAGACATCACACCGATCCTCGTCGACGCGCAATTATTCCGGGAATCGATCGACGTTTTCCTGCAGCGGTGCCGCGATTTGCCGATCGACAAAGTGGTCGGGATCGACGCGCGCGGTTTCCTCTTCGGCTCCGCCGTTGCTTATGCGCTTGGGGTCGGGTTTGTGCCGATTCGCAAAAAAGGAAAGCTGCCTTTCAAGACAGCGAGCGCCGCTTATTCGCTCGAATACGGCGATGCGGAAATGGAGATGCATATCGACAGCATCGAGCCGGGGGAAAAGATCGTGCTGATCGACGATCTCCTCGCGACCGGCGGCACCTCGGCCGCGGCCGCCGCGCTCATCCAAAAGGCCGGCGGCGACTTGCTCGAGGCGCAGTTTCTGATCGAGCTGGAATTTCTTCACGGCCGGAAAAAACTCGCGCCGACACCGGTCGCGACGTTCCTGAAGTATTGAGTCGGGAACTGCCGAACTTTTTGAAATTCAGGAGCGGCCTCTTCCGCTCATCCGGTAAAGCTTCAGTGCCCCTCCCCGCAGCTGCATCCGCTTCCGCAAGCGCCGCTGCGGTCCTCCACGATCACCTCGACCGCGATTTCCTGGAGCGCGAGCTGATCGTGAATCGCGTTGAGCAAATCGAGCGCGCGACCTTCCGGCATCTCTGCGCATCGCAGTTCGATCCGCGTATTTTTCCCGGCTAATTCCGGATGCGCTTCGGCCAGTTCACCATCGAGGAGAAAGGAGACGTAGGCGTTGAACTTTTCCTGTAATTGAAAAAGCTGAAGCGCGGAATCATCCCAAGCCCGCGGCTCGAACATGACGAGCAGCAGCTCGTCCTTCTTCGTGTCGTGCGCGAAGAAGTCGATCACCCCGGCGTGCTCGATCCCCACTGGTTTCGGCGTGCTCTCAGACATCGGAGCGAAAGCTTCCAGCTTGCCTTCCCCGGCGCAAGCTGGAACGCTGAAGCAGCGCCAGAATGAAAATGAAGATCATCGCCGCGCTCGCTATTTTCGGCGCCGGATTGGCCAGCGTCTCGGGACAATTTACTCCCGCTTTCATCCAGAACGCCAGCTATTGGAATGACGGCAAAGCCGAGTTCAACATCTACGCCGCCCGGATCATGCGTTACGGCCAGCCGCGCCAGACCGAAGTCATTCACATTCTCGTGCGCGAGCCGTTTGATTACCGGCAGTTTGTCAAGCCGGATGATTGGCAGCGGCCCGGAGTAATCCAGGTGCTGAAGATGAACCAGATCCTGCACGTCCCAACCGGGCTCTATGTTTACCAGCAGATGCATTCCAACTTTTGGCGGGCCGATAACGGGCGTCTCGCAAAATTCTCCCTAACGAGTAACGACAGTTGCGGCAACACCTACAAGGAAGGCCGGCGCGGCGGCGAGCTGATCCACTACCAATGGCATACCTATTGGGATGGAATGGCCGCCGGCGCCGAACGCGTGCGATTGCCGCCTAACGGATATTTTTACGACGAGCTCCCGCTCCGCATTCGCACGATCGACTTCTCCAAACCGAGCGGAGATTTCCAAATCCAGCTCACTCCCAGCATCATCAACTCGAAGAAAGACAAACTCGTCTGGAAGCCGGCCAAAGTGCATTATGAATCGACCGATCGCGCGATCTACGTCGCGGTCGAGCGCGAGGCGGGGACCGATCGGTTCATGCTCGATCGCGGTTTCCCGTTTCTGCTTCGCAAGTGGGACGCGGCCGATGGCAGCCGACTGGAGTTGAAGCGCAGCCTCAAAGTCGACTACTGGAATTACCACGGCGTCGGCGACCGCAAGCGCGCTTTGCTCAATCCGAGCCTGCGGCACCCCGATTAACCGCCGCCGCTTCGTCGGGAAAATTGGTTGAAGCGACACTTTGAAATCGGTCTACTGACGCATGCCGAAAGCCCGCAAAAAAAAAGGCCTCACCCTTCTCGGCCGAAGTGAGACTCGTCTGCCCGCCGCGCCTTCCCCCTCGATTCTCGAGACTTTTCCCAATCCGGCGCGTCGTTCCTTTTGGATTCGCTTTGAATCCGCGGATTTCACTTCGCTTTGTCCCATCACCGGCCAGGCCGATTTCGCCGAGATAACGATTGAATACCAACCGGCGCAGCGCTGCCTCGAAACGAAATCCCTCAAATTTTATCTCTTTTCCTATCGGAACGAACGCGCCTTCAACGAAGAAGTCACCAACCGCATCCTCGACGATCTCGTCGCGGCCTGCCGCCCGCGAAAAATGATCGTCCGCGCGCAGTTCGCCTCCCGCGGCGGGATCTGCCTAACGGTGAACGCAACTTTCCCGGATGACTGCGACGCGAGCGCGGGATGAAGCGCGCGATCGTCCTCCTGAGCGGCGGGCTCGATTCCGCGACCGTTCTCGCGCTCGCGCGGTCCGGCGACTTTAAAACCTACGCTCTCTCCTTCCGCTATGGTCAGCGGCACGAGCGCGAAGTGGCAGCCGCGCAACGAGTCGCGCAGTCGTTAGGCGCGGAGGAGCACCGGATCGCCGAGATTGACTTGCGCCTTTTTGGCGGCTCGGCACTCACGGCCGACATCGAAGTCCCGAAAAGCCGCTCCGAAACCGAGATGGAGACCGGAATTCCCCTCACCTACGTCCCAGCGCGCAACACCATCTTCCTCTCCTATGCGCTCGCCTGGGCGGAGGTTTTGGGAAGCACGGATATCTTTCTTGGCGTGAATGCGGTCGATTACAGCGGCTATCCGGATTGCCGGCCGGAGTTCGTCCGTGCTTTCGAACAACTGGCGAATCTCGCCACCCGCGCCGGGACCGAGGAAGGCGCGCGTTTTCGCATTCACGCTCCGCTCATTTCGCTCTCGAAGGCGGAAATCATCCGGCGCGGCTTATCGTTAGGCGTAAATTATGCCCTTACCCATTCCTGCTACGATCCCACGCCGGACGGGCTCGCCTGCGGCGCTTGTGATTCCTGCCAGCTGCGACGGAAAGG
>DASXDC010000248.1:0-2922 GCA_036490855.1 Chthoniobacterales bacterium | reverse complement strand
CGATCTTCGCCAGGCCGCCCTCGAGCAGCTCGGCATTGACGTCGCGCAGGATGACGGAGATGCCGCGGGAGCTGAGCCACTGCGCGATCCCGGAGCCCATTACGCCCGCGCCGATGACGGCGGCGTGCGCCATCTTTTCGTTAGGCGCCGCGGCGCTCCCTTTGCGATATTTGTCGGCGAGGAAGAAATTTCGGATCAGGTTGCGGGTCGATTCCGTTTCGCCCAGCTCGGCGATCGCATCCAGCTCGCGGGCGAGGGAGTCGTCGATCGAGCTCGTTAGGCTGCGATTCATGATCTCGGCCGCGCGGGACGGCGCCGGATTCTGGCCCGGCCTGGCCTGGAGCGGCTCCGCATTCACCGCCGGCGTCACTTCCGCTCTTTTGCCGGACTGCAATTTCGCGCGCGCCGCTTCGAGCAATTTCTCCTGCGGCACGACTTGATCGACGAGCCCGAGCTGGAAGGCTTCGCCCGCCGGATAAAGCTTCCCTTTCAAAATCACCTCGCCCGCTTTCGCCAGGCCGATGAGCCGCGGCAACCGCGTCGCGCCGCCCCACGCCGGGACGAGACCGAGCGTTGTCTCCGGCAAACCGATCCGGGTCGCCGGCGCGTCGGAAGCGATCCGGTAATCGCAGGCGAGCGTGATCTCGTAACCGCCGCCGGCGCAGGCGCCGTGGATCGCCGCCACCGTTGGAACCTGGAGCGCGGCCAGCCGGTTAAAAACGCGCTGCCCTTCCGCGATGAAGGCGCGCATCTCGCCCGTCTGCGCCTGCCGGAGGAGCGTCTGCAGATCGGCACCCGCGATGAAGATCGATTTCTTCGCCGAGATCACGATCACGCCCTTGAGCGCCGTTTCTTTCTCGATGAAATCGAGGTGCTCGCTCAGGTCGCGCATTGTCGTGGCGTCGAAAATGTTCGCGCCGGAGTTTGGCCGATCGAAAGTCAGCTGGCAGATCCTGTCGTCACCGATCTCGCGCCGGATGGTCGACGCGGCAGAAGAAGCACTCATCCGGTTTAGTTTGGCCAGTTTCGGAGAAAATCCAAGCGGGAGCAGTGGAGGAGCGGTGGGATAGTGGGGTGTTGGAGTGGTGGAGTAATGGAGTGTTGGAGTAATGGGGTGATGGACTGATGGACTGGTGGGTGAGCGCGTCCATCACTCCAATACTCCACCACTCCATCACCCCAACACCCAACACCCAACACTCCACCACTCCATCACTCCATCCCTCCCCTTTCCCCCCCCCGTTGCGCTCGCTTGACCGCGATGTTACAACCTTTCGGCCTCGGCGGGGGCCGGCAGTCGCGAGCGTATGGTCGGAAGGATTCTACAGCCCGAAATCCACAGCTTGATTGACGCGCGGAATTTCACCGCGCTGCGCGAGCTTTTTTCCGAGATGCCGCCGGCCGACGTGGCCGAGATCATTCTCGACCTCGAAGAGAACGAGCAGGTCATCATTTTCCGCATCCTCCCGCATGCCCTCGCGGCCGATGTTTTTGAATATCTCGACATCGAGGCGCAGCAAAAAATCCTCCGCGGGATGGCGCACGAACAGGTCGTCTCAATCCTGAACGAGATGTCGCCCGACGATCGGACCGCCCTGCTCGAGGAGCTGCCGAGCGCGGCCGCGCGTCAGCTCATTCGCCTCCTCACCCCTGACGAACGGCGTGTCGCCCAGGCGCTCCTCGGTTATCCGGAGGACAGCGTCGGCCGTTTGATGACGCCCGACCTGATCTCAGTCGACGCGAGTTGGACGGTCGGCGAAGTGCTGGCTTACATCCGGAGTCACGGCCAGGATTCGGAGACGCTCAATGTCATCTACGTGGTCGACGATCGCGGGAAATTGCTCGACGATGTTCGCATCCGCGAGTTCCTCCTTCGCCCGCTCGAGGTCCAGGTGAGCGAGCTGATGGATGAGAATTTCATCGCCCTCAACGTGACCGATCTGCAGGAGGAAGCGGTCAACGTCTTCCGCAAGTACGACCGGAGCGCGCTGCCGGTGGTCGATTCAACCGGCGTCCTCGTCGGACTGGTCACGATCGACGACATGCTCGATGTCGCGGAAGAGGAAGCGACCGAGGACATCCAGAAATTCGGCGGCATGGAAGCGTTCGATGAACCCTACATGCGCATTCCGCTCTGGAAGATGGTGCGGAAACGGGCCGGCTGGCTGGTCATTCTGTTCCTCGGCGAAATGCTGACCGCGACCGCGATGTCGAACTACCAGGATGAAATCGCGAAGGCGGTCGTGCTGGCGCTATTTCTCCCGCTCATCATCTCGAGCGGTGGCAACTCCGGCTCGCAAGCCTCCACCCTTATCATCCGCGCGATGGCGCTGGGGGAAGTGACGCTGCGCGATTGGTGGCGGGTGATGAGCCGCGAGCTGCAGGCCGGCTTGTCGTTAGGCATCATCCTCGGGGCGATCGGCGCCGTCCGGGTCGCGGTCTGGTCGATCGTCGGCGAGCGCTATTTTCACCGCGAAATCTACGGGCCGCACTGGCCGCTGGTGGCCGCGACAGTCGGGGTCGCGCTGATCGGAGTCGTCCTTTGGGGTTCGCTTTCCGGCTCGATGCTGCCCTTTCTCCTCCGCCGGGCGGGAGCCGACCCGGCAACTTCCTCCGCGCCGTTTGTCGCCACTCTGGTCGACGTCACCGGGCTGATGATTTATTTCACGATCGCGCTCCTGATGTTGCGCGGGGCAATGCTCTAGCGCGTGTCGCACGGGAGCGCGCGCGACTCGCCTGCCGGTTTTCGCGACTCGGCAAAATACCTCACTCGCGATCCGCGAAAAAGTTCAGGAAGGCGAGGCGCCTTCGCCAGCGCGCGAGTCGCGCGCACTCCCCGCATTACACCAGCACCGCTGCCAGCTCGATCCACTCGTTCCGCGCCCGCGAATCCGCCACCGCCTGCACCACCCGCATGTAACG
>DASXDC010000247.1:0-7102 GCA_036490855.1 Chthoniobacterales bacterium | reverse complement strand
GCCATCGAGCAAATTCCCGGCCGGCCGAGATTGCGAATCGCGTGCACCATCTCGACGAAGCATCCGTTAGGCGAGAGAGCGTCGCGCCCGACGACGATTTCCTTCAGCTTCGAATCGACCAGGTGCGCGGTCACGGCGTCGGCATAGCTGTAGCCTAACGAACGCTTCCCGCCGGCTTCGGCTTCGACGATCACGATGGTGGTGCTGTCCCACTCGATCGTGCCGTCGGATTCCGGCTGGTCAGTCTGGATTTTGTAAGCCGAGACTTCGAGTTTCTCGATGGCGGCGGAAACCACCTCGCTACTCCTTGTGCGGGATGAAGCTTTCGATCGCGTCTTTGAAGGCGCCGCGAATCATTCCGCCGGGTTCGGGATCGCCTTTGACGATCGATTTCACGAAGTTTTCCGCTTCCTGGAAGCTGATATGAGGAGGAAGCGTCGGCACTTCCGGATCGGTCAGCGCTTCGTAAACAACCGGGCGATCCGCGGCCAGCGCGCGATCCCAGGCTGGCCCGATGTCCTCCGGTTTCTCCACGGAAATGCCGCGCAGGCCCAGCATCTCGGCGTAGTTGGCGAAGGCGAAATCGGGCACAACTTGAGAGGCGTCATATTTCGGATCGCCGGTCATGATGCGCTGTTCCCACGTCACCTGATTGAGATCATGATTCTTCAGGACCATGACGATGAGGCGCGGGTCGCTCCACTCTTTCCAATAATTCGCGATCGTGATGAGGCAGTTGATCCCGTTCATGAGCATGGCGCCGTCGCCGACGAGCGCGATCACCGGGCGATCGGGCCAGGCGAATTTCGCCGCGAGGGAATACGGCACGCCGGGTCCCATCGTCGCGAGGTTTCCCGAGAGCGACGCCTTCATTCCGCGGCGGACTTTGAGATCGCGCGCGAACCAGTTCGCGGCCGAACCGGAGTCGGAGGAGAGGATGCAACGGTCCGGCAGGCGCGGCGACAATTCCCAAAAAACGCGCTCGGGGTTGATCGGATTCGCGCTGTTCATGGCACGGGCCTCGAGCACTTGCCACCAGTCCTTGATCTCGCCTTCGAGCTTCTCGCGCCAGGAGCGATCCTCCTTGCGTTCGAGGAACGGAATGAGCTCGCGTAAGGTGAGCGCGCTGTCGCCGATCAGATTCACCTCCATCGGATAGCGAATGCTCACCATTCGCGGATCGATCTCGATCTGCACGCCGCGCGCCTGGCCTTCTTTCGGCAGAAATTCCGAATAGGGAAAACTGGAACCGACCATGAGGAGCGTGTCGCACTCCGTCATCATGTCCCAGCTCGGCTTCGTGCCTAACAATCCGATCGGGCCGGTGCAATAAGGCAGGTCGTCGGGAATAACGGCTTTGCCTAACAACGCCTTGGCCACGCCCGCGCCTAACAAGTCGGCGACCTGCATGACTTCATCGGTCGCCTCGAGCGCGCCCGCCCCGACGAGCATTGCGACCTTCTTGCCGGAGTTCAGAATGTCGGCGGCTTTGCGCAGATCTTCCTCTTTCGGGACGATTCGCGGCGCGGAATAGCCGAGGCCGGAATGAACGGTGCCATGTTTGCGCGGCGGCGTTTCAACCGCTTCGACTTCCTGGATGTCGTTAGGGAAAATGATGCAGGTGACGCAGCGCTCGGCGATCGCGATCCGAAAGGCGCGATCGACCAGATGCCGCACCTGCGCCGGCACGGTGCACATGTGGACGTATTCGCGCGCGACGTCTTTGAAGAGCGAAATGAGATCGACCTCCTGCTGATAGCTCCCGCCGAGCGCCGCGCGCGCCTGTTGCCCGACGATCGCGACAACCGGCTGGTGGTCCATCTTCGCGTCGTAAAGACCGTTCAAAAGATGGATCGCGCCCGGGCCAGAGGTGGCGAGGCAGATGCCGACTTCGCCGGTGAATTTCGCGTGCGCGCAGGCCATGAAGGCGGCCAGTTCCTCGTGTCGCACCTGGACGTAATCGACCTTATCGCCCGCGCGATCGATCGCTCCAATAATCCCGTTAATGCCGTCGCCGGGAAAGCCGTAGATCCGCTTATAGCCCCATTCGTTGATGCGTTTGATGAGATGGTCAGAGACAAGTTCAGCCATAAAATTTTCCTGCTAAGGGGCGCGAGAATCTGCCGCGCCCGCACAAGGAATTCGCGCAGCGGCGCAATTTCAGTTGGGTTTTTCCGACGGCGGGGAAGGCTGGGGGTGTCACAACTGGATCGAAAAATCCCTGCCTTCCCAGCGCTCGTTTTCGCGCCAATAAAAGGTGAAGCGTAGCTCGCTGCCGTGCGGCAGTTTTTCCCGCGACAGATCCAGGTAATGGATGCCGAGCTGCGAATCAGTGGTGTCGGAATTGTGTGTGTTTGCCCAGCCGTCGGTGCTCCAGCGGACCGTCGTCGGCGCGAGCAGCTCCAGGCGCAAATGCCTGTTCTTGCCTAACGAAACGATCTTGTCGTTGAAGCGCCAGCTTTGGAAAGCCGGCTCTTTTTCCTCGACCAGGTAACGCTGCGCCGTGGCCGACGGCTGATCGAAAACGCGGCCGTCGCGAAGCGAGCGCGCGAGCTTGATGTATTCGGCGTGCGCCCAGCAGAGCGGCATGCCGGAACCGGAAGGCCGGCCGCAATAAAGATTGTGTTCCGGGATGTCGGCTGAATCCCAGACCTGCTCGGGAATCATCCCGCCATCGCTGGAAAATTTCTCCAGCGCACGCAGCATCTCCCGCGCGATGCCGGCGCGTCCGGCGGCCAGCTCATAATGCGCGCGCTCGCCCGTGAGCAAGGGCCAGGCGCGACCGATGCCGGCGCCGTCGAAAGGCGCGCCGTCCTTATGTTCGCCGTAGCCATCGTGATTGTAGCGATGCCAGGCGGGGCCGTTTGGGGTCTCGACTTTCAGCAGCTCGTCACTCGCCTTGATCGTGTTGAGAATGCGCGAGTCGTCAGGCGCGCGCAGCCCGTAACGGACAAGCGCGAGGAATCCGGTCGCGATCATTTCGGCGGCAGTGATCGATTGGTCGCCGGGGAGGTTCTTTAACTTGATCCGGCCGTCGTTAGGCTGTGCGCCATCCGCGCCGGCTGGTGCGATCCGCAGGTAGTAGCCGTCGACGCCGAGCTTCTCCGCCAATTCCGTGCCGATGACGTAGGTCCAGCGTTCGAGGCTGTCGTTCCAACTGTCGGCGGTCTCGCGCAGATAATCCGCCAGCTCGGGCTCGGGAGTGAATTCCGCCGCCTCGACCAGCGCAGCGATCTGCACCGCGATCGTGAAAGGCGAGAAGCCGCTCACTTCTTCCCAGCGATCTTCTTTCGTCGCCGGACCATAGCGCACGATGAAGGAGAGGGCGCGCCGCACCATCGGCCAAAGCCGCTGCAGTTCCTCCTCATCGATGATTTTCTCCCGCAAAGCCGTAGCGACGAGGAGGACGGGAAAGGCGCATTCGTCGAGTTGTTGCCCGTGCCAATACGGCTTGCCGGCGACCCACATATTTTGCGGCCAGATGCCGTCGGCCTTCTGGGTGACGGCGAGATAACGCAGCACCTGTCTCGATTCGAGCGCGCAACCGGCCGCAAGCAAACCGCCCGCGACCTGCGCGAGATCGCGCACCCAGGCGAGATGATAGCCGCCGCGATCGTCGTCGCCTTTCGAAAAACCCCACGGGATCGAGAGGCTGGCGACGCTCCCGCCGGGATATTTTTTCGCCTGATGAATGTGCAGCACGGCGGTGCTGATGCGGTAATAATCGAGCGCCCCTTCCTTTTTCTCGCTCTCGGAGCGGAGATCGCTCTGCCATTGTTGCCAGCTCTTGATGAAGTGCTCCCGCGAAGAGTCGAAGCCATCGAGGAGACTGGAGCGGGCGTGATGTTGCGCGCCGACTGGCGTGCCATCGAAGCCGAGGGCGAGGACGAATTCACCGTTGCAATGGTCGAGATTGATCTGCGCGGTGAGCGCGACGTTGCCCTCCGCCGCGCAATCGTAAGCCCACTCCATTTTCCTGTGCTGGTGCAAATCCTGCCAGCCATCGGAAGCGCCGGCGTAACCGGCGGAGCAACGCAAAAAGGGCGTGGAAGCCGCGAGTGCGAGGGCGGATTGCCGGCGTTGCGCGAGGAGAAATTGCTGGCCCCAACGCTCCTCGATCCAGGCGGTGTTGCCGGCGCCCTTGTTATCGAGATGGGGCGCGAGCAGGACGTAGAGGAAAAGCTCGCTCCGATCGAGAACGACAAAACGCGTCCGCACGAGGAGGACGTCGAGTCGCGGATCGGTCAGGATCTCCTTCTCGATCCGGTAGCGGCCACGCTCGCACTCGTTCGTTAGGCGAAAAGCCGGCACGCCGGCGGCGAGGTATTCCACCTTATGTTTTGTGTTGCGTTTTTCCTCTGAGAAAAAATCGGCGCCGTCGGTAACGATAAAACCGAGATCGCGGGTGCAGGCACGATCCACTTCCGGCCAATAGATCTCATTAAGAATGCCGTGACTGATCGTGAACCAAACCTGGCTGGCCGGCTCTGCCGCCGTGCCGACGCCGCTTTTCGCGCTCGAAGTCCAGCGCGGCTCGATCCCGGGCGCGCCGGGAGCTTTTTTCTGCGCTGGATCATTCTTTTCAGCCATAGCCGGAATTTTGCCTAACGAGTAACGGCCGCCAAGGAAGCGACTAGTCTGCGTAGGCGATCGTGGTGATGAGGGCGTTCTCCGATTGGCGCGAATCGAGCCGGGTGTGCTGGACGACGATCGGAACATCGGACACGATCGTGCTGGCGTAGTTGGTCGCTTTCGGGATCGGCTCCGGATCTTTCAGGTCGTTAAAGCGCTGGTGCAGGGTGCGCCGCGCTGGGACGTTGATTTTGTAAGGGCCGATCGGTTCACGATCGGTGAAGTAGATTGTGATCTCGACGTGCGCCTCGGTTTCGTTCGGATTCAAAATGCAGGCCGTCTCGTGGCTCAACATTTCCGGTTCTGGCCCATGACTCCAGGAGGGAATCCAACCCTCCGCGATCGCCCACGTTTTGCGTCCGACCGCTGCCATCAATAAAACCTCACCACACAAAATCATCGCGGGCGGAGCCGAATTTGGTTCCCCCGATTTCTGCACTCGCCATCAGCGGCGGGCGAGAATGTGGAGACGAGAAGCGCGCAAAATCTCGCTAGTATTTCGGCATCGAAACCCAGCCGCGACTGTAATAGTCGCCGAGGGTGAGAAGCAGCATGAGGAAAAGCCAGAGCAGACCGGTGACGGCGGCGAGATGGAGGAGCCGGCTGCTCCCTTTGATGTGCATGAAAAAGAGCGCGATCAGAATCGTCTTGGTGAAAGAGATGGCGAGAGCGATCGGAAGATTGAAGAGGCCGAAATTCACATAGCCGAGACCCCAGGTGAGGGCGAGGAGGAGCATCAGCCAAAGGCAATTCGTCCAGTAGAGTTTGGGGCTGTGCACCTTTTCCATCACCTGTGTCCGGCAAGATATAAGAGGGGGAAGAGAAAAACCCAGACGATATCGACGAAGTGCCAGTAGAGCCCGGCCACTTCCACCGGCATGTAGTTTCCGTTCTCGAAACGCCCGCGCCACGCCAGGAGCGCAAGGATAAGCATGAGGCTGATCCCAACCGTGACGTGGATCGCGTGCAGACCGGTCATCGCATAGTAGAGCCAGAAGAAAAGTTCGGCCGCGGCCGGGTTCCCCTCGTGCCATTGGAAAGTCGGGCCGGGGAAAACATGCTCGGTGTAATCCTTGTAGTATTCGAATCCTTTCACTCCCATGAAGATGATTCCGAAGAGCGCGGTCCCGAGAAGGAGCCAGACGAGATGTTTGCGCCGGCCGAGCTGGGCTGCGCGGACGCCGAGTGCCATCAGCGTGCTGCTGAAAAGAAGGATGGCAGTATTGGCGCCGCCGAGGATCACTTCGGTGTGCCGGCTGGCGGCGGCGAAGACGCTCGGATAGAGATAGCGGTAGACGGTGTAGCTGAGAAAGAGGCCGCCGAAGAAAAGCACCTCAGTCGCGAGGAAAATCCACATCCCAAGCATCGCGGCCGAGCGCTGTTGTTCGATGGTGTCGAACTGCTCGGCGAGAAGGCTGTCGGCCGCGGCTTCGCTCATCTTTCAGGAGTGGATCGCGTCTCGAGGGGAAATTGCGTGGCTCCGTTCGATTTCCGCGCTGCCGCTTGGCTCATTTTTGCCTAACGAATCGAATGCGGCAAGCGGAAGCGAGCGCCGAAAGGAGAGGTGACGCCGGCTGCCGGCAGCGGCTCCGATCCCTTCGCATTCTGATCGTTTCCGGAACTCTCGTTTCTACCGCACCTGGTCCAGCGCCAAAGAGCGGAGCTAATTCGCATCCCCTGTATGGGCATGGACGACGGCAGGGATTATTGGATTCCCGCGGTGATCGACAGTGCAGCGGAGTTACTTTTTGTAATAGGGAACCTGTGGGAGGACGGGGGGCTCGATCTGGCTGACAGTTTCGCTTTCCTCTTCTTCGTCGGTCGTGTTGAGTGGCTGGCCGGCGGGGTTGACGAGTCGCGCCGTGACGAAGATGACGAGGTTGCGCTTGATGTGCTGCTCGGTATTCGTCCGGAAGAGACGGCCGACAAGGGGGATGTCGCCGATGATGGGGGTGCGATCCTCGGTCTTCTGGACGTCTTCGCGCATCAGGCCGCCGAGGACGACAGTTTGCCCGTCCCACACGCTCACGCTGGTAGTGACCTTCCGGGAGTTAAAGATTGGCTGGTTAATAACGTTAGGGGTGATGACGTTCGTGACCGGCATGCCGAGGATGCCGGTGCTGGTAGTTTGAATCGGGCTGCCGTAGTTGATGAAGCCTTCAAATTCGACCACCTGCGGGACAAGGTTGAGGTCGATCGTGACCCCATCCGGGCCGACGACCGGCTCGACTTCGAGGGTGACGCCGGTGTTGCGTGTCTCAAACCCTGTCGGGGTGGTAGGGGTGACGGGGAAGGTGCTGTTCGAGCCGCCGGAGATAAGGTTGCCGAGCGAGTCGAAGCTCAGGCCGCTGCCGATCGTGCTGCCGACGGAATCGGGAATTTTCGGCGGATCGAACTGGGTCGGATAGCGGAACTCGCGCACGATCTCGATCACGGCGCGCTGCCCGCTCTTGGTCGTGACGCGCGGGGC
>DASXDC010000246.1:0-1562 GCA_036490855.1 Chthoniobacterales bacterium | reverse complement strand
GCGCGAATATAGGCGGCCGACTTCAGCATGGTCTCGACGGAGGAGATGACTTCGCGCTGGGTGTCGGTGGCGTGTTGCGCCAGCTCGGAGAATTCCTGTGAGGCCTGGGCGATCTGCTTGGAGCGGGTGTCTTCGAGCGAGCGGGCGCGGTCGAGCATCAGCGGCGCGACCAGGATCAGGGCGAGCAATGCCAGCCGCGCCCGGATTCCCAGGAGCTTCTTGAGCTTCGCTCTTTTGCGGTTGAAAGTGAAACGTGACATCTTCGTTCCCCGACCCCTCGGGGAACATAGAGACAAGGGTTCAAAAAGCCTTTCCTGAACTCGGTAAAATTCGACTTACTCCGTAATTCTACGATTGGCGCACCGTCATGGCTTCCGAAAATGCCTCTTCGATAACCCCGCCTTTACCAAGCGCGCTCGCCTCGGTGGAGGCCGAGATCTCGCGTGCGTGCCGGGAAGCGCGTCGCGATCGCGCGTCGGTGACGCTGATCGCGGTGTCCAAGACGTTCGATGCCGAGGCGATTACACCCGTAATAGCAGCCGGACAGCGCGTTTTCGGCGAAAACCGCGTGCAGGAAGCCAAGGCGAAGTGGCCAGGGTTAATGTCGGCCTACCCGAATCTGGATTTGCATCTGATCGGGCCGCTGCAATCCAACAAAGCGAAAGAGGCGGTCGTGCTGTTCGATGCGATCCATTCGCTCGACCGGCCGAGCATTTGTGAAGCGTTAGCCAAAGAACTCAATAAGGAAATCAACTCCCAAAAAAAGCGACCCGAATTGTTCGTGCAGCTCAATACCGGCGAGGAGCCGCAGAAGGCCGGCATTGCTCCCGCCGAGGCCGACGCCTTCATTGCAAGCTGTCGCGAGAAATATGGTTTGGAGATTTCCGGCCTGATGTGCATTCCGCCGGTCAATGAGGCGCCGGCGCCGCATTTCGCGCTGACTGCGAAGATCGCGGCGCGTAACGGGTTAAAGAAATTGTCGATGGGCATGAGCGCCGACTTCGCGGCCGCGATCCAGTTCGGCGCTACTCACGTGCGCGTCGGTTCGGCGATCTTCGGTCATCGCTGAAGCGGCAACTGCCGTCATCCTGAGAAGCGGCGTCTTCGCCGCGTTTCGAAGGATGGCCCCGAGCAAAGCGTTTAACAACATCCTTTGAGGCTCGCCTGTGGCTCGCACCTCCAGAGTGAGCGCGGTTGCGCTCATCCGGGGATGACGTCGTCTCCGTTGTCGGGCTTTAACTAAACGCGACCGATACTTTGCCCAGCAAGCCGAAATCGGCCACGAACACATCGCCGCCCTGGATCGGCAAGGGCGGATGGCAGGTGCCCGTTGTGACGACCTGCCCCGCTTTCAGCGTGATGCCAAGCCCGCGCAATTCATTGGCGAGCCAGGCCAGCGCGACGCGGGGGTCGCCGAGCACGTTTTTGCCATGGCCGGTGTAGCGCTGGCCGCGCAAGGTGATGACAGGCTTTTGCTCGATCAGGTCGATCGCG
This sequence comes from Chthoniobacterales bacterium, assembly GCA_036490855.1. Lineage (GTDB taxonomy): Bacteria > Verrucomicrobiota > Verrucomicrobiia > Chthoniobacterales > UBA10450 > Palsa-1392. The sequence goes on along the minus strand of DASXDC010000246.1, from coordinate 68 downwards.
CGCCAGTTGGCGTTTGTCGCCGGCCCCAGCACGAACAGATGCGCACAGGCATTGTCTGCGATGATCTG
>DASXDC010000245.1:0-6038 GCA_036490855.1 Chthoniobacterales bacterium | reverse complement strand
ATATTGCGGCCCGGCGACGACAAATTGTTTCTGCGGCAACATGCAGCCGGGCGTGAGGAGGAGCGTCTCGAGCGCCGGTTGCCGGTCCTCGCTATAGGTGCCGAGATAACCGAGATCCCATTTCTGCCGGAGCGGCTCGGGAAAATAATAACCGGGATCTACCGAACAATAGAGGGGCCGGGCGGTGCACGCGCCGTAGTGGTACTCGAGCAGATCGAGCGTCGGACCGCCGGTGAAAGAGAGATAAAGATCGAAGCGCGGAATCAAGTCCCGCGAGAGATATTCGCAGTCGTTCCGTTCCAGTCGGGCCAGCGTCACCGGTGTATCGATGTCGTAGAAACTCGTTAGGCCAGCGCAGATTCCCGTTACCCAGTGCCCCACTTCGATCCCTTCCGGGACGTAGGAGCCGACAATCGTGCAATCCGCCTCCGCCACTTCCGCGCGGAAATTATCCTTCAATTCCTCGAGCGAAGAATAGAGCACGGTCTGTCCAAAAGGCGGTTCCGGCAGGTCGCGTTGCGCGGCATACCAAGGGACGTCGCGTTCCAGAAAAAGAACCTCGTGGCCCCGTTCCGTCAGCTCGCGGACCAATCCGCGAAAAGTCGTTGCGTGCCCGTTGCCCCAGGAAGAGGTGATCGATAAACCGAGGATGACGATTTTCACGCCGCGACCGCTTCCATGATTCGATCGAACTGTTCCGCGCGGTGCCGGTAAGTATGCTCGGCCAGGACGCGTCGCCGGGCGGCCTGGCCGATCTCTTGCGCGCTCTCCGGATGGAGCGAGCGAACGAGGTCCGCGACTTCTTCGCCGTTGTGCGCGATCAAAACCTCCTCGTTAGGCTGAAGGAAAAGTTCGATTCCTTCCCAGGCGTCGGTGATCAGGCAGGCGCCGGCGCCGGCTGCTTCAAAAACCCGCGTCGGCGGCGAGAAACCATAATGCGCCATGCTTGCGCGATTGACGTTCAGAACGGCCCGGCTCGAGCAGTTAAAGCGGTTGTGATCGCGGGAGTAGACGTGCCCGGTATGGCGGACGTTAGGCGGAAGCGGCCGTTCCCAGCCGGTTCCGCCGAGCACGAACTGCTCGTTAGGCAAAAGTCGCGCCGCCCGAAGAAAAAATTCCTCGACCCGCGCCTCGCGATCGGGCAGCCGGTTTGCGAGAAACCCGAGCGAACCGGCAAAACAAGGGTCAGCCGGCGCCGGGAAATGTGTCGTCGGATCGAGCGCATTGTAGATCGGAATGCACTCACGGGCGCCGAAGGCCTTATAGCCTTCCACCACCGGCTGACCGCCGCCGTAGGTGAGGATGAAGTCGTAGCGCGGCACCTGCTCGCGCAACGGATCGTTAGGCGAAGCTTTCATTCGCTCGAGCGTAGCTGGCGCATCGACGTCCCAGAAAATCGTGGTGTTGTCCGGCCGCTTCGTCTCGGCGACGGCCTTTTCCAGAAGTTCATCGAAGACGCCGACGCCGCTCGTTTTCACCATCACATCCGCCTCCTTGGCCGCCCGCTCGACCCAGCGAGCGGCCTCAATTTCCACCGCCTGATAAACCACCACCCGCGCCCAGTCCGGCTCGCTGATGTCGCAATGCTGCTGCCGATCGTAGGCGTCGGGTTCGTAAAATGTGATCTGGTGCCCGCGTTGATGGAGCGCGCGAATGATGCCGCGATAGTAGGTCGCAGCGCCGTTCCAATAGGCGGAGAGCAGGCTGGAACCGAAAAAAGCAATCTTCATAACTGCCTAACGATCTCGAGCAGCTCGTCGACCCGATGAGCACAGGTGTGACGGGCGAGCACCGTCCCGCGTCCGTGCTCCGCGAGGTCGCGCGCCATCTTCTTGTCGCTCAGGATCGCGCGGAGTTGCCGGCGCATCTCGCGGCCGTTCCGTGCGATCAGAAAATCTTTTCCCGGCGTGAAGAGATGCTCGCAGTCGTTCCACGGCGCGCTGATCAGCGGGATGCCGCAGGCGAGCGCTTCAAAGGGGCGAATTGTCGGGATACCCGGAAGAGCCGCGACGTATGGCCCGCGCGGGACGTGGATCGTGACGCGGTGGATCGCGAACACCTGCGGGACGCGAAAGTTAGGCAACCAGCCACGGAAATCGATTCCGGCTGCCTCCAGCTCCGCACGCGCTATTTCCGGATAGCGAACGCCATGCACCGTACTCGAGAGTTTCAATTCGCGTGCTGGCTCGATGAGAAACTCACGCAGCTCCGCGCTTCGTTCCTCATCGCCCCAGTTGCCGATCCAGACCAGATCGCGCTCGCGGCGAATTTCCCGGTGGGGATGAAAAACGCGCACGTCGGCGGCTTCGTGCCAGGTCCAGGCGCAGCGCGCCCAACCCTTCGCGAGATACAGATTTTGCAACACTTCGCCATAGGCGAGCACCCCATCGTAATCGCGTAGATCATAGGCGGCCATCGCCGCCGGGTCGCTCACCGCACGGTGGTGCGTGTCGTGAAAAAGGAGCCGGTAATTTCGGCTGCGGGCGCGGTGCTGGCCGGCGCGCTGCACAAGTTCCGCCGCATTCCATTCATGGACGAGCACAAGGCCGGCCCGGTCGAGAATGCGTTCCAGGTCAAGCGCGGGAAGGTCGTAAAAGTGCGTCGTTAGGCGAGGATAGGCCTGGGCGAAATCCTGCAGCGGCGCGTCGCCATGCTCTGCGCGCAGATTCGCCAGGCTCCATCCGTCGCGCGGTTCCCAGACCTCCACTTCGTGTCCGCGTGCTACCAACTCATTTGCCACCCCGCGCAGGAAGTGGGCGTTGCCGTGATTCCAGTCCGAGGCGAGCGAATGATAGAAGAGGACGATCTTCACGCTGCATCCTCCACGGAGTGAAATTGCCTAACGATTCCAGAATAGAGCGAGAGATAGCGATCCGCCATCTTCTCCAGACGAAACTGCCGGGCCCGTTCACGCGCTCGCAGCGCCAGCTCCGCTCGCTGGGCGCGGTCGCGGATAAGACCCTGCAATGTCGCGGCGATCGCGGGCGGATCGTTCGGATCGACAAAGAGCGCGGCGTCCTGCCAGATTTCGCGGAGGCTTGCGATGTCGCCGAGCACGAGAGCGCAACCGGAGAAGGCCGCTTCCAGCGCGGAAAGGCCAAACGGCTCGTAGCGCGCCGGCAGGCAAAAGATCGAGGCGCGCGCCAGCCAGCCCGCCACCTCTTCCGCGGAGAGAAATCCCAGCCTAACGAGATCGCCTGCAGCGCCTTCGCTGCCCGCGATCCGGAGCGGCCAATCGACGACCGCTGCCGCCTCCTGGAGCGTAGCCAGGTTCTTCGCTTCGTCCCAGAAACGGCCGGCGGCGAAGATCAGTGGCTCCTTTTTCCCAATCCAAAAATGGCGTTCGTCGCGTCCGTTCGGAATCACGCCGCGGCGCGGAAATGATCCATAATTTTGCGCCAAAGTCGCGAGCATCGAGCCACTCGGCGCGACGACGAAATCGGCCGCGCGCAACCCGACGGCAACCCGCTCGCGGTATTCATTCCAGTCGTTAGGCGCGGGTTCATTTTTGACCGCGCGCCACCAGGAGAGGACGCAGGAATGGGCCACGACGAGGACCGGCGCCGGCCAGCGGAGCGCGGCGTGGGAATAGCCATTGAGATGAATGAGATCGGGCGCGAGCTCGGCGGCGAGCGCGCGGAGCCATTCGCCGGCCGCGTCGACTTCGCGCCACGGTGCATCCATCCATTCGAGGCGGTAATCGCTCTCCCGCAGGGACACGTTAGGCAACTGCGCCGCCTGCCGTTGCTGCGCCGCAGTCGGTCGTGGTCCCATCGTTGCGATCGTGAACTCGACCCCGTGTGGCGCGAGGCCGCGCGCCAGTTCCAGCGCATAGGTCCAGACGCCACCGACCGCATCGGCTGTCATGAGGATTTTGGCTGAGGCCGCGGAATCAAGCATCGCTGCCTCCCGCATAAATGGCGTCGAGCACCGCGCTCACCTCGAGCAGGCGCTCGATTTCGGGATCGTAGCCGTGCCCGCTAGTCAACTTTCGCGCCCAATCGAGGGCAGCGCGTCCCATCCAATCATCCGGCGGTTCGGCCAATATCACCCGGCTGGTGCGGGTGAAATGTTCAGCCGTGAAATCGAAAAAGGAGCCGCAGACGTTGCGCATCGCCGCACCGCCCTTCGTCCCATAAAACGCCGCTTCAATCACGGCGTCGCTCCCGGCATGGAGATTCCAGGAACAGGCGAGATTAATCACCGCGCCGGCCGCTGTTTCGAGGCGTGCGGTGACGTAGTCTTCGCAAAGATCGCGGCGCCCTTGCACGAAACGACCGTTCCGGAAAAGGCGGCCGTCCACCCGCACGATTGACGCATCCAAGATCCAGAGCGCCGCATCGACGAGATGAATCCCGAGATCGATCAGGCAGCCGCCGCCCGATTGCGCCGGATCGTAAAACCACGGCTTATCTGGTCCGTAAGCATTGTGGAAAACCAGATCGACCGCGAAGATTTCGCCGAGCCCGCCCGACCTAACGAGTGGGCGAATCCGCTGCAGCCCGCGGGTGAAGCGGTAGGAGAGATCAACCCCAAGCAGCCGCTCGGCTGCGCGCGCCGCCTCGATCACGTGACGCACTTCCTCGCCATTCCGGCCTAACGGTTTCTGGCAAAAAACAGCGAAGCCGCGCTCGAGTGCTTCGATCGATTGGGCGGCGTGCTGTGCGCTCGGCGTTGCGATGACGAGGCCGTCGAGATCGAGTTCGAGAAGCTCATCCAGGTGCCGGAAGCGCCTTGCGCCGGGAGCCAACGCGGCCGCTTTTTCAACGAGCTCCGCGACCGGGTCGGCCACCGCTGCAATTTCGACCAGACCGGCTTCTGCAAGTGCGGCGAGGCGATTGGTTCCAATCCAGCCGACCCCGAGAAAACCAAGACGCGGCCGGCGCGCGGCGGACGTTTTTTTATTGAAGCTCGCGAGGGCAGGGGCGGTCATAACGCGATGAGCGCTTTCATGAAACCATCCGGCCGCTCCGCTGTGCAGCGGAGCGCAGCGCCGAGCTGGTGAAGCGGAAAAGTGTGGGTGTAAAGAAGACTGGGCGTGAGCAAACCGCGCGCGACGGCGTCGACCGCTCGTTGCATGCCTTCGCGATAAATGGCCGGGTCGCGTTCATGCGCGTTGATCACATCGAGCCCGCGCCAGTTCCAGAGCTGCAGGTTCACCTCGCGCAGACCGTCCTGGTGATAACCGGCGACGACGAGACGGCCGCGCTCAGCGCTGAGTTCGCCGGCTAGCTCGAGCGGCTCCTGTTTCCCGACTGCTTCGATCACGACGTCGCAGAATTTTCCGTCAGTCAATGCGCGCACCTGCTCGACGACCCGATATTTTTCGCCTAACGAAATCGTTTGCGCCGCGCCCATCGTCCGCGCGGTTCGCAGGGCGAAGTCGCGGCGCGAAATGGCGAGGACGCGCGCTCCCTTCCGACTCGCCAGCTGGGTGAGGAGCGCCCCGAGAAAACCGATGCCGATAATCGCCACGGTTTGCCCGCGGCGGATTTCGCTCCGCCGAAAAATGTTGAGCGCGCAACCGAGCGGTTCGGCGGGAAAGGGATCGCCGGATAGTTTTGATGGCAGCCTAACGACGGAACTCTCCGGCGCGACGTCAAACTGGGCGTAGGCGTTTTGCGAGAGCACGCCGACCCGCTCGCCGGGCGCGAAGGCCATTACCTCCGCGCCAACCGCGTCGATCCGTCCCCAGCTTTCGTGGCCGAGCGCGCCCGGCGCCATCGGATAACTGAACCATGGTCTTCCCTCCCACGGCGGAACGTTGGAGGCGCAGACTCCGCAACCCTCCAACCGCACCCGGACTTCGTTAGGCGCGGGATTTGGAAGCGTGACCTCCGTCAATTCCACCCGACCCGGCGCGACGAGCTGAGCGGCGCGCATGGTCGTTTTGGATGGAACGTGAAGATGGCGCTCCGTCTCCGTCGGCATCATCAAACGGTGAGGCCGCGCGCTTCCAGCTCTTCCTGCGCGGCGTCCACTTGGTCGAGCGGGATTTGGCCTTCGAGCCATTCGGCCAGATCCTCGAGCCCCGGCTC
>DASXDC010000244.1:0-5165 GCA_036490855.1 Chthoniobacterales bacterium | reverse complement strand
AGCACGAACCACTTCGCGCCCGCTCATGAGGGGAAGCGAAGGCATCTACACGGTGACTTCGACTTGCTGAGTTTCGACCGTGAGCGGCAACCCGCGTTCGGCGCGAACTTTTAAGCAAAGCGCGATCGCTTCCTTGATGTTCGCTAGCGCCTCCTCGCGCGTCTTGCCCTGGCTGACGCAACCGGGAATGGACGGACACTCGGCGATCCACACGCCGTCTTCGTCGCGGTCGAGTGTGGTGGCGAATTTCATCGAGTGGATTGTAGCATGACTCAGGCCTTCGAGTAAATCTCGGCACCCGCTTCCGCGAACTCCTTCGCCTTCTGTTCCATGCCGGCCTGCAGCGCGTCGTCTTCTGAGAGTTGTTGTTCGGCCGCGTATTTGCGGACGTCCTCGGTTATCTTCATGGAACAAAAATGAGGACCGCACATCGAGCAGAAATGCGCGGTCTTCGCTCCCTCTTGAGGCAACGTCTCGTCGTGGAACTCACGTGCGGTTTCCGGATCTAACGAGAGGTTGAATTGGTCTTCCCAGCGGAACTCGAACCTGGCCTTACTAACTGCATTATCCCGATATTGCGCGCCGGGGTGGCCTTTGGCGAGGTCAGCTGCATGCGCCGCCAACTTGTAGGTGATGACTCCGGTTTTGACGTCGTCTTTGTTGGGTAACCCCAAATGTTCTTTCGGCGTGACGTAGCAGAGCATGGCGCACCCATACCAGCCGATCATGGCGGCGCCGATGCCGCTGGTGATGTGGTCGTAGCCAGGGGCGATGTCGGTGGTGAGCGGGCCGAGGGTGTAGAAGGGCGCTTCGTGGCACCACTCGATCTGTTTTTCCATGTTCTCTTTGATCAAGTGCATGGGAACGTGGCCGGGGCCTTCGTTCATGACTTGCACGCCTTTGGCCCAAGCGCGCGTGGTCAGGTCGCCTTGGACTTTGAGCTCGGCGAATTGCGCTTCGTCGTTGGCGTCGGCGATGGAGCCGGGGCGAAGTCCGTCGCCGATACTGAAGCTGACGTCGTAGGCGGCCATGAGGTCGCAGATGTCGTCCCAATGTTCATAAAGAAAGCTCTCGCGGTGATGGGTGAGGCACCATTTCGCCATGATGGAGCCGCCGCGGCTGACGATGCCGGTCATGCGGCGCGCGGTCATGGGGACGAAGCGGAGGAGGACGCCGGCGTGGATGGTGAAGTAATCGACGCCTTGCTCGGCCTGCTCGATGAGGGTGTCGCGGAAGATTTCCCAAGTGAGGTCTTCGGCGCGGCCGTTCACTTTCTCGAGGGCCTGGTAGATGGGGACGGTGCCGATGGGGACGGGGGAGTTGCGGATGATCCATTCGCGGGTGGCGTGGATGTTTTTGCCGGTGGAGAGGTCCATGACGGTGTCGGCGCCCCACTTGGTGGCCCAACGCATTTTCTCGACTTCTTCTTCGATGCTGCTGGCGACGGCGCTGTTGCCGATGTTGGCGTTGATTTTGACGAGGAAGTTGCGGCCGATGATCATCGGCTCGAGCTCGGGGTGGTTGATGTTGGCGGGGATGATGGCGCGGCCGCGGGCGACTTCGCTGCGGACGAACTCCGCGGTTATCTCCTTCGGAATGGTGGCGCCGTAGCTTTCACCGGGGTGTTGGTGCGCGAGGTGGTTGCGGGCAGTTGAAGAGCCGTTCGGCGAGGCGCCGAGCGGAGCGGGCGAGGCGCCCGCGCTCCCCGGAGAGGGAGCGGAAGAGGACGCCGCGGCGCGCCTCATGTTTTCGCGAATCGCAATAAACTCCATCTCGGGCGTGATGATGCCCTGGCGCGCATACCAAAGTTGGGTGACGGGATGGCCGGTGCTGGCGCGGAGCGGCTTGCGGTGGGAGCCGCCTTTGAATTGTTCGAGGCGGTTTTTGCGCTCGGCGGTGCTGGCGAATTCTTCGTGACCTCTCGTTAGGTAGCCGTTGTCTTCGGGTTTAATGTCGCGGCCGTCGTATTCGGCGACGTCCCCTCGCCGGCCGATCCATTCCGCGCGGATGGGCGGCAGTCCTTTGGACGAATCAGGCGACTGATGTGAATCGCCCCAGGGGCCGCTGCAATCGTAGACGCGGACCGGCTCGTTAGGCTGGAACTGGCCGTTGAAGTCTTTGGTCGGCGCGAGGCTGATCTCGCGCATCGGAACGCGCACTTCCGGATGGATCTCGCCCTCGACATAAACGCGCCGCGAATTCGGCATGACGTAGTCGGAGCTTTTTGGTTCGAGTGAGTCTTTGGATGCGATCATAAGCAGGAAGGAATATTTCTAAGGAAAGCTGGAACGCAGGAATTGAATCACATAAGTCTTTTCGTGCTTTCATGGGTTCCTCAGAGATTCTGGTTCAATAAAAAAAGCCGTGCGCGGAAAACGCATGGCTGAAATCTCGAACTCCTCGCTCCCTCCGGCGGCATTACCCGCATCAGGTTTAAGGGGTCTCCGGTTGCCGCTCGCGCGTCACCGAACTCTCAGCCATTGGCTCCCCCGCTCTGTCGTTTCCAGAATAGGACGGGAGCGGGCGAAGTCAATTCGAGCGCTGCGTCTAATGCGCGCCAGCCGGCGTCGAAGCGGGCGGCACCGACTTGGCCGAGACCTGTTTCGCTTCGCCGTGGAAAATTGCCTGCCAGCGCCCCTTGGATTTCCGCCAGACGCTGCCGGCATTGTAAGTTGTGGTGACCTCGGGGCCACTCGCCGTCGTCGTTTTGACCTTCGCGATGTAGGCGATACTGGCGGTCTCCGAATCGGGGAAGACCACTTTGAAATCACTCAGGCTAATCGATTTGATGGTTCGCTTCGGAATGGCCTTGAGGTAATCCTGCATAACCATGATCCCATCGGCGAAAACGCCTCGCACCTGAGGCGAAACGAGCTGCTGGAACTGCTCGAGTTTTTTCTGCTGGACGGCGCGCCAGACGGCGTTTTCGCGAATCGCGATTTCGCTCTCGTCCGGCGGGGCCGCCGAGGCGACGACAGTCGCGAGAAGGATGGAAAAGATGAAGAGTTTTTTCATGGAAGCGACACGGTTGCCTAACGAGCGGAGAGCGAAGGGCAGGGCCCCGAAACCGAAGGCGCTGCCCCGAAAGTGCGACCGGAGACGCGGGCGTTATTCTTTTTTCTGTGCCGCGGCAGAGGCGCCGGCCGCCTGCAGGATATTGGTGTGGAAGATGGCCAGCCATTTGCCGTTCCCCATTTTCCAGACGGAACCAGCGTTGTAGGTGCCGGAAGCGTCCTTCCCATCGACGGTCCCTTCGACCTTCACCGTGTAGGTGGTGATGACAAGATTCGGCCCCTCGGAAACGACCTTAAAATCGCTGATGGCAAACGATTTCATGTCCATTTTTTTCATGCTGTCGATCTCGCCTTGCATTCCGTGGATGCCGTCGTCGTAGATGCCGACGATGTCCGCCGAGACGACTTTCTTAAAGCCGTCGGCGTTCTTGTCTTTGAACGCCTGCCAGGCCGCGTTCTCCTTCGCCATAATCTCGTCCTGACTCGGCGCAGCGGTCGAGACGGCGATCGTCGCGAGCAAGGCGATGGTTGCGTAGCTAATCAGTTTTTTCATTTGGCTCCTTCGTTGTTGATGAATTCAAAAACGAAGCTGAGCATCTGGCTCAGGCCCGTCAATCCCATTCGACTGCGCCATTCGCCGCTGCAACCGGCGAGCGGGAGACGAATTTGAAACCGGCGCCGTGGCGCGTCTTTAGTTGCTCGTCGGAATAACGGTCGAGGCAGGCGACGATTCCGGCCGGGCGGGCGCGGTCGCATCCTTCAAGACGAGCTGGCCTTCGATCTCGTGCCGGTAATCGGCGACCATCATTGGGCGGGTCTTGTTCTCGACCAGCTGCTTGTAATTGCCAATGCCGCTCGCGATCGACTGGGCGAGCTTCGCGCGCCAGACGCTCTTCGCGATCAGCCGGCTCTCGCCGCGCTCGGTCAGGAATCCGCCTTCGATTAAGACCGCGGGGATCTTCGTTAGGCGGAGGACCGCAAAGCGGGCGCGCTTGATCCCGCGATCGAATTCGGAGAGATGCCCGACGACGGAATGGTAGACGCTCATGGAGAGGGCGAGGCTCGGCGCGTCGACCGGGCTGCCGGCCTGCATGTTCATAAACCGAAGCGCAAGCGCGTCGTCCGCGGTGGACGGCGCGCCGCGCGGTGTGAGCGAGAAAATTTCAAACCCGCTCGCGGCCGGATTCGAGTCGGTCGCGTTGAAATGAATGCTGACGAAGATCGCGTCCCGGGCCGCGTTCGCGATCCGGGCGCGCAACTCGAGCGGGACGAAGACGTCGCTGTCGCGGGTCATCTTCACCTTCAATCCCTTCGCCTCGAGGAGCGGTTTGAGATCGCGTGCAACGTCGAGCGCGAAATCCTTTTCGCAGCCGTAGGGGCTGATCGCGCCCTTGTCGAAACCGCCGTGGCCGGGATCGAGGACGACGGTGCTGAAATGGCCGAGATTCGGGATCATCTGCGGGCGGAGCTGAGGCTCGAGGGTCTTCGAAAGATCGACCCGCGAGATCAGATAATGTCCGTCCCGTTCCATGACCGGAAAGCAGAGCCAAACGCGAACGCCGTTGATCATGATCTCGCGGCTATCGAGTTGCACGTCGAGCGAGAGCCGGCCGTTGTCGAGGCGGAGGTGTCTGTCGAGCGGTGAAACCCCGAGAGGAAGGCCGTAGAACTTCGCAATATTATCGACGGTCAGGTATTCGCGGCCGCCGATCTTGACGATATCCCAATCGGAAGCAGCGAAGGCCGTCGCGACGAAAACGAGAAAAGCGAGAAGCGCCGGGAGGACTCTGCCCTTCGTGACCATGGCCGCGATTATCGAATAAGTGGCGCCTAACGGCAACGGAAAACCGGGGGCGTCCGAAAAACTGCGAGGGAAACAGGGCCGACGTTCGGCGGGGCTGCGTAATAGATTGTATGCCAGCAAAATCCAAAAAACAGCAGATGGCGGCCGGCGCAGCGCTGGCCGCAAAACGGGGCGAGAAGAAGAAATCGTCGCTCAAAGGGGCATCGAAGAGCATGGCCGATTCGATGAGCAAAAAGGAATTGAAGAAAATGGCCGGAACGAAGCGCAAAGGATTGCCGAAGAAAAAAAGCGGCAAGTCGAAGAGCAAGAAAAAGAGCTGACGCGTTCGCCGCGCCCTCCCCGGAGGG